>NZ_JASGFR010000021.1:0-64793 GCF_047605405.1 Rhodomicrobium sp.
TGTGCTGTTCGGGCTGGGACCGATGATCGCGGTTTATGAAAAGGAGCGGCGCTAGAAGCCCTTCCGGTCTGATCGGATCGCAATCAGACCGGTAACCGGTCACTTCCTGAAGTTCAGGAGGCCGAACCTGATCGGATTCGGCTCAAGATCAGCCAGCCAAAATGTTTGACGCAGACCAGCTGATCGATGATCGCGACATACGACGCAGCGCCGTGCCCGATTTGCGGCATGCGCTGCCGCCGGGTTGAGCGCATTGCTTCGGACTCAAAAAAAATAACGGCCGAAAAGCGCGGCCGCAGGAGACTTTTTAATCGAAAAGACCGGGAGGCGCTGACGGAGCCGCCTAAGCGGCGTGAGAAGCCGCCTTCTCGGTGAGCACCGCATAGATCGCAGCGCGGTCGCGGCACGCGCGCAGTTTCTCGACGGATTTCTGATCGCGCAGCAGGCGCGACACGCGCGCGAGCGCCTTGAGGTGATCCGCGCCCGCGCTTTCCGGCGCGAGCAGC
Source organism: Rhodomicrobium sp. (assembly GCF_047605405.1). NCBI lineage: Bacteria > Pseudomonadati > Pseudomonadota > Alphaproteobacteria > Hyphomicrobiales > Hyphomicrobiaceae > Rhodomicrobium > Rhodomicrobium sp. Next base: position 507 of record NZ_JASGFR010000021.1, read on the forward strand.
AGCATGATGATGTCGACGGGTTCTTCGTCGATCGACTCGAAGTCCAGCGGCTCTTCAAGGCGTGCGAAAACGCCGACACTTGCCTTGATGTTGGTGAGCTTCCCGTGCGGGATCGCGATGCCGGAGCCGACCCCGGTCGACCCCAGCCGCTCGCGCTGGATGAGGGTGTTGAAGATCTCGACGCTGTTCAGCCCTGTCAGATCGGCCGCGCGGTCGGACAGGATTTTGAGCGCCTGCTTTTTGTTCGCGGCCTTCAGAGAGGGAATCACCCCGTAGGGCGTTATCAGGTCGCTCAAATCCATATCGTCTCCCACGCGTAATCCTCCATATGCTGCCCGCATCAAAGCACCATTACGATTTCGCGCTTGTGACAACGCCGCCGGTGTCGATCCATCCGATATTGCCGTCAGCACGCCGATACACGACGTTGATCCCGCCATGCGCGGCGTTGCGAAAAACGAGGAAAGATCTGTCGGAAAGATCCAGCTGCATGACCGCGTCGCTGACCGACAAAGCCCTGACCTGCACGGGGTTTTCTGCGATTACCGCCGGAGCGCCCTCGCCATCGTGCGCGTCATCGGCATGCTCATCGCGCTCCACATCGATAACGTAGTCGACACCCGCGCTCTCGAACTGCTGCGCGGCCGCGTCGCCCTTGCCATGGTCATTAATCCGGCGCTTGTAACGGCGCAACCGCTTTTCCAGGCGCTCCAAAGCGGAATCCACACTGGCGTAACCATCCACACCCGTGCCTGTCGACTGGAGGTCGAGGCCGCTTTCGAGATGAATCGCGCAATGCGAGAAGAAACCATCGGTGTTTTTCTCGACGCTGATTTGCCCCGAAACGGTGCGACCTGAATATTTATCAAGCGCAGACTCGACCCGATTGAGAGCGTATTCGCGGAGACTTTCTCCGAGATCGATATTTTTGCCGGTTACTTTGATTGTCATTTCAGTATTTTTGTGTTGCACCGTTCTGGATTTAGCCGCCGCTCACCCGCCCATCATAATATAGGATCGGGCGAATATTGGGCAACAGGTAATAAAGTTATTTCAACACGAGGAGAACATGCGCGCGTTTGCGCAAAGAATCAACCGGGTTGACAGACCCGGCATCCGCGCCGCGCGGCGCATTCCCAGCCGTGCTGCATCTGGCGTTATCGCGGTGCGAGCACCATGATCATCTGACGCCCCTCAAGGCGCGGCTCCAGCTCGACCTTGGCGATGGCTGTCGTTTCCTCTTTCACCTGCTGCAGAAGCTGCATGCCGATGTCCTGGTGAGCCATTTCGCGGCCTCGAAAACGAAGAGTGACCTTGACCTTGTCGCCTTCTTCGAAGAACTTCTTGATCGACCGCATCTTCACGTTGTAGTCGTTCGTGTCGATGTTCGGACGAAGCTTGATTTCCTTGACCTCGACTGTTTTCTGTTTCTTGCGCGCTTCTGCCGCTTTCTTCTGCGCCTGAAACTTGTACTTGCCGAAATCCATGATCTTTGTGACGGGAATTTCCCCGTTCACTGCGATCTCGACGAGGTCAAGACCGGCTTCCTGGGCTTTCGCAAGCGCGTCGCGCTTCGAAACTGTTCCGTGATTTTCGCCAGCTTCGTCGATCAATTGGACATCGCGAGCAATGATGGCTTCGTTAATGCGCGGCCCTTCTTTAACGGGGGCGCCTCTCATGGGACGGCGTATCGGACTCTCCTGTCGTTGTTTATGGAAGCAGCAATTCGGCCGTGCTCGACCCGAGCACGCGCCCATAAAATGAGGATAAAAATCCGCCTAGACAAGTCAAGCGCCATATTGATGCATAAGAATTTGGCGCCGCGTTTTCAGGACATCGCGCGGCGGATTCAGCGTGAAACGGCATTGGCGAAATTCACCGCAAGCTGCGTTCCGATGAGGCGATCGTAAACCGCAAGCGTCTGATGCTGAAGGGCACGCTTTGAAAACGACGTGCGCGCACGATCCATGGCATGCTGGCGGAACGCATCGAGCGCGGCCGGCTCAAGCGCAAGGGCGGCTGAAAGGGAATCGCACAAAGCCTGGGGATTGCCCGGCTCGAAAAGCCACGGTCTCTGCCCGGCAGGGGGCACCGCCTCGGATAACGCGCCTGCTCCCGCGCTTGCGAGAATACCGGGTTCCGGCGCGATCGTCTCGGGCAGCGCGCCGATGTTCGACGCAATCACAGGGCAACCCATCGCCTGCGACTCGATCGACACGCGGCCGAACGCTTCGGCCTCGACCGACGCAACGACCGTCAGCCACGAAGCCTTGAAGGCTGCGGGCATGTCGTCGCAATGGCCCGCGATGATCACACGGTCGGAGAGGCCGCGCGCTTCCACGAGGGCGGCCAGTTCCTCGCGGTACGGCGTACGGCCCTGATCGTCGCCGACGAGCACGAAAACCAGATCGCCAGCGCGCGCGCTCAGGAGCGCGGCGGCCTCGACGAGAACGCGCTGACCCTTCCAGCGGGTCAGGCGTGCGGGCATGAGAACGATGCGTTTGCCGGACGGCACGCCCCACGCCTCGCGGAGTGCGCGGACACGCTCGGTCGATACGAGCGCCGGGTCGAACCGCTCGACATCGAGCCCGCGATAGATCACGCCGACGCGGTTCGTCGCCTTCGGGTGACGCTCGCGAACCACCCGCGCTGTGTATTCGGAGTTGCAGATCACGGCGTCGCCTCTGGCCATGACGCCGTTATAGAACGCCTTGACACGGCCTTTCTGGTTATAGATGCCGTGATAGGTGGTGACGAAGGTGCGCTTCAGACGCCGTGACGCGATCCATGCGCTCCAGGCGGGCGCGCGGCTCCTGGCATGCACGAGACTGACGCCGCGCTCGCGGATGACCCGCGCAATCCGCATCGCGTTGGCGAGCACGAGCGCCGGATTCTTCGTCGCCGCCGACATGCGGATGAGTTCGCCGCCAACCGCAGCAAGCTCGTCTTCGAGGCGCCCGCCCTCGGATATCACGAGGGCCTTGCCGCCGCCGAGCGTCACGGCTTCGGCGATCTCGATGGCCGTCCGCTCCGCGCCGCCCGTGGAAAGCTCGGGGACAACCTGAAGAATGAGTGGCCAAGGGCTTCGTTTGAGCATCATCGCCCCCAAATTTCACACTGTACGGCGAGGGGTCGCGACAAAGGGCGAACGGACCTCACTGTTCTGCTCGGTCTCATGGGAGAAGCATAAGATGAACAGCGAAAAACTGCAATTGCTCCCCGTTCCGGCAGCGGACGGCAGTACTAGCTCTATCGCGTGGCAATTTCGGAAAGCTGAAGAAAATAGGACGACATTCGTCTGGTTCTCGGGTTTCAGATCGCAGATGGACGGCGAGAAGGCGACGGCGCTGGACGCGTGGGCTGCCGCGAACGGCGCGGGATGCCTGCGTTTCGATTATTCAGGCCATGGCCGTTCCGGCGGAGCCTTCGAAGACGGCACGATCAGCCGCTGGCTCGGCGAGGCGAACGCGATTCTCGGGGCGGCGGCGATTTCCGGTCCCTCGGTGTATGTCGGTTCGAGCATGGGCGGCTGGATCTCGCTCCTGCTTGCTCGACGGCTGGCTGACGAGAACCGCGCTCCGCCCGCCGCGCTGGTGCTGATCGCGCCCGCCTGGAACATGACGCGCCTGATGCTCGACCGCTTCCCGGCGGAAGCGAAGGCCGCGCTCGCCCGCGACGGCGTTTTCCTTCGCCCCTCGGCCTATGGCGCGGAGCCTTATCCGATCACGAAGACGCTTGTCGATGACGGCGAACGCCATCTGTTCGGCGAAACAATCCCGGTCCGCACTCCCGTGCGCATCATCCACGGTCAGCAGGACGCGGACGTGCCGTGGCGGCATTCGCTGGATTTGATCGACCGCCTTGCCGCGCCCGATGTCCGCCTGACGCTCGTCAAGGACGCCGGGCATCGTCTGTCGCGCCCGCAGGATCTCGCGCTCTTGTTCGCGACGCTTGCCGAATTCCTGTAGCCGCGCGTCAATTCTCCCTTGCGAGCGCGCGCAAGCCTTCGCGGTAGGTCGGGTAGCGCAACAGCACGCCAAGCTCGCGCTTGATCTTGGCGTTGTGCACGCGCTTGTTGCCTTCGTAGAAGCTGCGCGCCATCGGCGACAGCTCGGCTTCCTCGTAGGGAATGAGCGGCGGCTTCGGCACGCCGATCAGATCGGCCGCATAGGCGAGAACGTCCGGATTCGGGGCCGGTTCGTCGTCCGTCACGTTGAAGATATGCACACCGCCGAGCCGGTCGCGGCGAATCGCGGCGATGACGGTCTGCGCGATATCATCGACATGGATGCGGTTGAACACCTGCCCCGCCTTGTGAATCCAGCGCGCCTCGCCCGACCTGATGCGGTCGATCGGGCTGCGGCCGGGGCCGTAGATGCCCGCCAGCCGGAAGATGTCGAGCGCGATGCCCTTCTCTTTCGCGAGCGCCGTCCATTCGATCTCAACCTCGGCGCGCGCCGACCGCCGTCCAACGGTGGCGGACACAGGCGTTTCCTCATCGACCCACCCGCCGCCATGGTCGCCGTAAACGCCGATCGTGGACAGATAACCGATCCAGTGAAGCTCCGGCGCCTCCAGCAGCGCGTCGCGGTAGGCAAGGAGCGCGGGATCGCCCTCAGCTTCCGGCGGCACCGATACGAGGCAGTGAGACGCCGTCTGAAGCGCGGCCTCCACGGCTTCGGCGTCGCTGAACAGGATCGGCGTGATCCCGTCTCGCGCGACATTTTCCAGCTTCTCGCGCGAACGCACCGTGCCCGTCACCGGCCATCCGCCCTCGGCGAGGTGCGCGGCGGTCGCAAGCGCGGAATATCCAAGTCCGAAAACGAAAAGGCTGCTCATGGCATCCGCTCCCATTCCTCGCGCACTGTGGCGTCTTTTTCTTCTGAACTATATCTTTCTTTCAGTTTCGATTTAAGCTCAAGCCCGCCTAATCGTGACACCGCCCAGACTGCCATGCCCCGCACGAGCGGCGAGTCGTCGCAGATAAGCCGCAATGCGTCGTCGAGAAGCGCCGGATCGCCGGAGTTGCCCGCCGCGACGAGCGCGTTCCTCACAAATCGGTCGCGCTTGATGCGCTTGACAGGGGAGCCCGCGAAGCGCGCGCGAAAGGCGGCGTCGTCGAGGCGCAGAAGCTCGTGAAGAGGCGGATTGTCGGCCGCCTCGCGCGCATGGAAGCGAACCTCGCTCGCTTTTTGCGCGAACTTGTTCCACGGGCACGCCGCGAGGCACTCGTCGCAGCCATAGATGCGATTGCCGATGGCTTCACGAAATTCGGGCCCGATCTGCCCCTTGTGCTCGATGGTGAGGTACGAGATGCAGCGGCGCGCGTCGATGCGATGCGGCTCGGGAAAGGCCCTTGTGGGGCACGCGTCGAGGCAGGCGCGGCAGGTGCCGCAGCGGTCGCGCTCGGGCGTGTCGGACGCAAGTCTGGCTGTGGTGAAGATTGCGCCGAGGAAGAACCACGAACCGAGATCGCGCGAGACGAGATTGGTGTGCTTGCCCTGCCAGCCGAGTCCCGCCGCCTGCGCGAGCGGCTTTTCCATCACCGGCGCGGTATCGACGAAAACCTTTACATCTTCGCCCGCCATGGCGGCAAAATCCCGCGCCACCGCCTTGAGCTTCGCCTTGATGATATCGTGATAATCGGCGCCCTTCGCGTAGACGGAGACGGCCCCTCGCGAAGCATCCGCTCGCGCGGTGCGCGGATCGGCGTCCGGGCCATAATTCAGCGTGACGAGGATCACGGAGCGCACCTCCGGCCACAGCACACGCGGATCGGCGCGCTTGTCCGCGTTCGCTTCGAGCCACCCCATGTCCCCATGAAAGCCGGCCGCGAGAAAACCGATAAGCCCCTCGCCCGCCCCGCCAATGGCCGCCGGGTCCGCGATGCCGACCGTGTCGAACCCTTCCGCCAGCACGCGCGCCTTCACGACGCCGGAAAGATTATCTCCGGCCGCCGCCGTTCGCACGGGCTCAGAAGTCAAGATCCGCATAAGTCTCCGGAGGGCTGAAGCCCGGTATGCGATCGGCGAGGATGGATCTGAACGATGGCCGCGATTTCAGGCGCTGATACCATGCCTTCGCCTCGGGAAACTCCGTCCAGGGCACTTCGGACAGATAATCCATCACCGAAAGCTGCGCCGCCGCCGCCACGTCGGCGAAGCTGATATGATCGCCGCCGAGCCATTTCCGCTGATCGCTCAAAAAGCTGACATAGGAGAGATGATAGCGCAAATTCGAGCGGCAAGCGCGGATGGCCGGAAGATCCGGCGCGAGTCGGCCGCGCGCCATCGGCTTGAAGAGCTTTTCGTCGAGCAGGGTCTGGCTCACCTCGCCGTCGAATTTCGTGAGAAACCAGTCTGCCACGCGCCGCGCCTCGGCCCGCTCGGCAGGCAGTCCGGGCCAGATCTGCGCCCGTGCCGCAGCCCCCGTCTCGCGCGGGGTCGTCTCCGCGAGGTATTCGATGACCGGATACACCCCGCATATCGCCCTCGCGTCGAGCATGAGAACGGGCAGCGTGCCGGCAGGGTTGATATTCAGGAAGTCGCGCCCGAGTGCCCAAGGCTTCACCTCCGACAGATCCGCCTCCACGCCGCACTCGAACAGTGCCACCCGCGTCGCGCGGGAGGCTGGGCAGAGCGGAAAATGCAGCAGCGTCGTCGGCATCGGCCTTGTTGCTCGCTAGGCGGTGCGCGGAGCTAAAACGCCGCGGCGCGGCCGGTGGAGAACTCGCCCCTCGGCCGGTAGCGACTGAGATAGGGCGGTACGATCACTTCGATGCTTTTCGGCTCCGTGACGCCCAGTCCCTCGAGCGTGCGCTGATCGCGGATTGCCTCGGCGCTGACGACATTGTCGTGCTGCAAGAGGCGCACCTGATCCAGCGTGATCGGGGCGCCCGGAAGCGCCTGAACGAAAAACGCCTGTAACTTCGCCGCCCAGAACGGCACCGGCAGCAGGACGCGGGGCCGCTGCGTCCACTCGCAGACTTTCTTGAGAATTTCGCGGAAACTGTAGATGCTCGGCCCGCCAAGCTCGTAGACGGCGCCCTCGGTCGCGCGTCCCTCGACCGCCGCCGTCACGGCGCGGGCGACATCGCCGACATAGACCGGCTGGAAGCGCGTGTTGCCGCCGATGAGCGGCAGCACCGGCGACAGGACCGCCAGCCTCGCGAAGCGGTTGAAGAACTCGTCCTCCGGCCCGAAAACCAGCGACGGACGCAGAATCACCGTTTGCGGGAACGCGGCGAGAGCGCGTGCCTCGCCCTCCCCTTTCGTGCGCGCATAGGCCGAGCGCGAAAGCCGGTCGGCACCGATGGCCGAGATATGGACGAAGCGCTTTACGCCCGCCGCTCGCGCCGCCTTCGCGATGGTTTCCGGCGCATCCGCATGCACCGCCTTGAAACGCTGTCGCCCGGACGGTGCGAGGATGCCGACGAGATTGACGACGGCATCAGCGCCTCTGACTGCCTCCGCGACGGACTTCTCGTCGCGGACATTGGCGCTTACAATAGCGATCTGGCCGACCGAGCCGAGCGGCTGGAGATACAGCGCCAACTCAGGACGGCGCACCGCAACCTTGATGCGGAACCCGGCCTTGGCCAACGCCTGCACCACATATCGGCCGAGGAACCCGGAGCCGCCGAAAACGGTGATCACGGTCGAATTTCCATTTGCATATGCCATGCGAAACCCTGTGGAGATCGAAGCGCGCGTGAGGGAAAGGGAATTAAGCATAACGCATATCGCGGCTTCGCCCGAATGAAAAGCTGCGATGGTCAAAAGAGCGTTCCGACGCGATTGACAAAGGGCGCAACGCCATCTACGTACTACCCCCACAGCCCAGATGGCGGAATTGGTAGACGCACTAGTTTCAGGTACTAGCGCTGCAAGGCGTGGAGGTTCGAGTCCTCTTCTGGGCACCACCTTGTTTGTAACGAGTTGGTTTTGTTGGCTTTTTTAGACTGTTGGACAGTCTGTTGGACACTCATCATTTTGGCGGCAGCCGCCAGCGCCATGCGTTTCTGCGCGGCAGCCTTGATGTAGACCCGCGCCATCGCAGGATCATCCCAGCCGAACATGACGCACATCTCATATTCCGTCGCGCCCGCCTCGGCGCACCGAACAGCCGCGATCCGGCTCTCGCGAGGGATCGAATCGCGCCGCCGTAGAGTCCGACCCCACCTTCCAAGAGTTCAGCAAGACATCCGAGCCTTGTGCAATCATCGAGCATTGAGTCGCCACGGCCTCCGGCATAGGCGAGAACTACTCATTCTCGGTCAATGCCCTCGTCGTGCTCCTTTTCTATAAATCCTCCGTACGCTATATTGCGCGCATGATGAGAGGTCTTGTCCTTCAGAGGCTGCGCGATCAGGAGGCCGAGCTGCGCCAGTTCGGCGTGAGGAGCCTTTCTGTGTTCGGATCGGTGGCGCGGGGCGATGAGAGTGACGTGTCCGACATCGACCTTGCTGTGACATTCGACCCCGCGCAAACGCCACGCGGCCTTGCCTATTTCGGACTTCTGGAGCGCTTGCAGGGGCGGCTTGCAGAGACATTGGGGCGCGATGTCGATCTCGTGCCCGAACCTACGGCGAAACACTCTCTTCAGAACGAGATAGACCGTGACCGCGTCATCGCGTTCTAAGACAGCACGCAATCTCGCTCAGGTCGTCGAGAACATCGACGCCATCGAGGCCTATGTCGCGGGTCTCGAAGAAAGCGCCTTCATTGCCGACACAAAGACGAGAGACGCGGTCGAGCGTTGTCTGCAAAGGCTCATCGAGGCCCTCGATCGTATCCGCAAACGCGGCGATGACGGCGTCATTCCCGGCTTGCCATGGGCGGGCATTCAGGGCCTCGGCAACCGCCTTCGGCATGAATACGACGCCATAGACGGCGCGCAAATCTGGGCGACTGTGAGAGACGACCTCCCTGCCCTCAAAACGGCAGCGTTGAAAGCTCAGGAGGGGTTTGGATAACACCTTCGGGCTCTCAAAATCAGGCGATCTTCAGCCTTGCCATGGCACCGATTTGTGACACTCAGAAATTCAGCTCGGCCGAATTTTATGTAGTCAATTCAAGTAGTTGAAGTCGAGCCTGGCAAATCTTCTCTGGGCACCAGCGTGACTTCAAGTCACTAAAAACACTCAAAGAATTGGCATCGTTACGGTTCTGGTCGCCCCACTGTGACAGACGATGCTATTTGTGAACCGTCCGATGCAGCGAGTCGGCTCTTCTCTCATCCAGTTACGCAAGCGCGTCCGGGCCCGCAGCCACTCACCAGGAAGCAACGGGTCGCACTCTCGGGGCTCTTATATAAAGCTTTCGGTTGCCCGCACGCGAATTACAGCGCGCCGCGCAGGAAGTCACGGAGTGGTTCGACACGAATTGCCATGACACGGTGACGCTCGCCGTGCGTCAGCGAGCCGATAAGGCTTCCGTTTCCGACGTGTTTCCGCGGCCGCCGGGACATACCCCCATATGGTATATTTCACCGGCGAGGCGTTCGCGAAGACGTGTGTTGTCATCAGCCTCGGACCTGCGGTTCTATCCACGCCAGGGCACGGTTTCGAACCCGCCCGCCTCGCCGAATATGCCTTCAATCGGGGGAGGAATGGTCACAGCGGCCTTCGTGGCGACATCGGCCATGGTCCTTCTTATGCCGGGACCAACCAACACGATGCTGGCGGCGTCCGGCGCGACGCTTGGATGGCGCAAGGCCGCGCTCCTGCCCTTTGCTGAAGCGATGGGCTATGCGGTCGCCATCTCGATTTTTGCCCTTTTTGCCTCGATCGCGAAGAACGACGCTGCGGCTATGGCCGCCCTCAGGCTTGTCGCCGCGGTCTGGCTGCTCCACACGGCGCTCCATTTGTGGAGGACGCCCATCGCAAGCGCTACGACGCGGCCGCGCGAAGCCTTCGCCCGTGTATTCGTGACCACGCTGCTCAATCCAAAGGCCATGCTCGTCGGAACCGTTCTCATCCCCGCCGACGCCGCAATGACTGGTCTGTGGATTGCCACGTTTGTGTCTCTCTCAACGCTGGCCGGCTATGTGTGGATGCTCGCGGGCTCCCTCGTTCCGTTCGGGCTTCGGCGGCACGCATACAAGGCGACGTCCGTCATCCTTGGCGGATTTTCGATTGCGGCGGCAGCTGGCGCATTTGTGCAAGGCGTTTAGCCGGTCACGCCGACCGCGCAGCGGCAAGCAGGCGCTCAACATAGGCGGGTACGACCTCCGTAGCCGGGCCGTGGATCGCGTCAATGAAGCGGCTGATGCCGTGCGAGGGCTCGAGATTGAGTTCGACCGTATGCGCGCCGACGCGAAGCGCCTCCTCCACGAAACCGGCGGCGGGATACACCGTCCCGCTGGTGCCGATGGAAATGAACAGCTCGCAACCGAGAATCGCCCGATAGATGCGCTCCATCTGGTAAGGCAGTTCGCCGAACCAGACGACATCGGGACGCAACACCCCGGTTCGCCCACAGGACGGGCAGACGCTTTTCAGCGTGATGTCATGATGGATCGCGTGGCGCGACGCGCAGGCCGAACACAGCGCCTTCATGAGTTCGCCGTGCATGTGCACGAGCTTTTTCGAACCGGCCATCTCGTGCAGCGGATCGATGTTCTGCGTCACGATCAGCACGTCACCAGGATACTCCGCTTCGAGGCGTGCGAGGGCCAGGTGCGCCGCGTTGGGCTGAACGTCTGCGTTCTGCCTGCGCCGCTCGTTATAGAATTGCAGCACGAGCTTCGGGTTGCGCTTGTAGCCCTCGGGCGTCGCGACCTCGCGGTAATCGTATTGTGCCCAGATGCCGTCCTTGTCGCGAAAGGTATGGAGACCCGATTCCGCCGAAAGCCCCGCGCCTGTCAGGATGACGATGTTGTTATAGCGGGTTCGCGTTGAAGCGCCTCCCCTTGACTTGTGCGGCATGCCCAACCCACCTCAATCATCACAGCGGTGTACAAGACTAACCGATTTTCCCCGGGAGATGACATGTCAAATCGGCTTGAAGGGGTCGCACATCTTGCGGGGCAGACGCTTCGGACGGTGAGCTATGCCGCGCTCTACCGTTACACGACGCGGCGTTCGCTTGCGCTGGGCGCGGACGTCGACAAGGTGCAGCTTACGAGACCGGCGCCCGGTCTTTTTCCGCTGGTGCAGGACGTGCTGAAGCTTCAGGCCAAGGACGCCAAGGCGGTCGCGAACGGGCTTTATCCCATTCCGCTGGAAGAAAGCGGCTCGTTCGCTGAGCGGATCGAGGCGGTGCGCCGCATGCTCGACGATTTGCCGAAATCGGCCGAGCGGCGCGCGGGAAAGCGGTTCGACGAGGCGGCGGCGCTGCCGGAGGCAGAGGGGCTGCCCGGTTATTACACGCAAAACTTCCATTACCAGTCCGGCGGCTGGCTCACGGACGATTCTGCGAGGCTCTACGACATTCAGGTGGAGACGCTGTTCATGGGGGCGGCGGGCGCGATGCGTCGGCAGGCTATTCCTCCCATCGCCGAGTTCGTGAAGGGCCGCGACCAGCGGCAGCTTCGACTCGTGGATGTCGCTTGTGGAAGCGGCCGCTTTCTTGGGCAGCTCGCGCAGGCGTTCCCCGCGCTGCCGATGACCGGCACCGACCTGAGCCAGGCCTATCTCGACGAGGCTGCGCGCTTCCTCAGCGATAGACGTAATATCGGATTCCGTCAGGCGAACGCGGAAACCCTCCCCTTCGAGACCGCCAGTTTCGACATCGCAACGTGCATCTACCTCTTTCATGAATTGCCGCGTGATGTACGCCGCCGCGTGACGGGGCAGATCGCCCGCATCCTGAAGCCCGGAGGCCTGTTCGTGTTCGTCGACTCGATCCAGTGGGGCGATGTGGACGGCTATGACGGCCTGCTGGAAGCCTTCCCGCAGCGCTTCCACGAACCCTACTTCCTCGACTATTGCGCCGACGATCTCACCGGCGTCGGCGGAGTATTCGCCGATGCGGGTTTCGAGATTTGGGACGCCTTTCCGGCCTTTTTGTCGAAGGTCGTCGTCTGCAAGAAGAAGAGCGCAAGCTGAAGGTCAATTTTCGTTTCGTCCGTATTCGCATAAGGGAACATGCGCTTGCCAGCGTCATTGTCATGGAAAGCCAGAATGGAGGTATTACCATGGCAGAAGACGCAGAACGCGCAAAAGACGTTTTCATTACCGGCCTTCAAAATGCACACGCGCTCGAAAATCAGGCTCTGGAACTGATGAACAGGCAGGTCGAGCGCATCGAGAACTATCCGGACATCAAGGCCAAGCTGCAACAGCATATCGACGAGACGCACGGGCAGATCGAGCGGCTGGAGAAGATCCTCGAACAGCGCGGGCAGAGCAGATCGGTTTTGAAGGATAATCTTCTCTCAATCACCGGCAACATGGCCGCGATAACGCACGCTTTCACGCAGGATGAGATCATCAAGAACTCGATTGCGAACTTCGCGTTCGAGAATTTCGAAATCGCGTCCTACAAGTCGCTGCTGGAGCTTGCCGACCTCACCGGGCAGACGGACGCCAAACAGCCGCTCGAACAATCGCTCCACGAAGAAGAGCAGATGGCGCAATGGCTCGATCAGCATCTGCCGCAGGTGACATCGACCTATCTTCACCGTTACGCGGCGAACGAGAAGGCCGGGCTCTAGCACGCTGCCGCTTCCTGTCCGGTTTGACCAGTGGAGCCTGAAGCGCGCTTTCTACACGGAAAGCGCGCTTTGGATATGGGGGCTTTGTGCGGTCCGACTCTTCGATATCGCACCCTCGAAGGCCGGATAGATTATCGAGCGCGGCGGCATTTCCGCCAAATCTCCAGGCTCTCCTGTCTTGCAGGCGGACGAACGAAGCGCAGCCCCGCTTCCTAGCCGAGCGTGATCGGCTGGTCCGGAAAGGCGAGCTGATCCCTGTCGCGCCATGTCGGGCTGACATAGTTGATTTCCATCAAACGGCGGACGCCGTAGATCGGGCGCGGTTCGAAACCGTGCCAGCTATGCGGGCCAGAAATGAAGATGACCGCCGAGTTGAATTCCGCCGTCCCGCGCCCGCACCACTGCTTGTCGTGATCGTAGATGTCCGTGCCCCAATCCTTCGCGAACGGACCGGTGCAAAGGTAGATCACCATCGAGAACAGCTTTTCCTTGATATCGCGGTGCGGTTCCAGCCACATGCCGTCGAGATCCTGGATGTATTCCATGCGCAGATAAGCGCCTTCGACGTTCACGTGGCAGGTTTCCGCGAACTGGCGCGCGACGAGGCGAGACTGCATCGCGTCGCTCAGCACCGACATGGCGGGGAAAAGTTCGCGCATCTTCGGCGTGAAGAAGATCCGCTGATTGTTGAAGGTGTCGCGTGCGCCCTTGGTGTCGATGGTGACGACCGGTGGCGCGATCGGAAGCGTGAGTATCCCCGTGCACATGGCTTCCGGCAGACAATCGAGGACGCGCCAGCGGCGATAGGGTTCTTCGATTATGTCGGGCCGCGAAAGCGCGAGGGCAAAATGCTCCGCCACCTCGGACGGTTCTGGAAGGAGGGGATAGGTCATCGGCACGTTCTCCCTTTAAATGCGTTACTTTTGCTTTTGCCGTCCCCGATTGTTCAGAATGCCGGCAGCGAGCGATTGTTTTCGCTGACTGCGGCAATCCCCTCGATTTCGACAAGCCACTCCGGGCGGCAAACCGGCCCGTGGACGACGACGGCGGGCACATCGGGGAAGCTCTCGCGCAGCATGCCGCTTATGCGCGGGTAGTCCGACGCGTCGCGCAAATAGACAATCAGATGCTGCATGTCGTCACGGGAGGCCCCCCCCGAGCGAAGGAGCGCGTCGACGTTCGCGATGGCGCGGTCGAGTTGACGGCATACGTCGCCGGGATGCAGCACGCGTCCCCTGCGGTCGATGCTGGCGGTTCCGGAAATATAAAGATGAGCGCGGTCGGCGAAAGCGATTCTGGTGCCGCGTTCGAAGGTGACGCCGTAGTCCTTCGTCGCGCACAGCATGTCGAAGTCGTTGAGATAGGAGACCTGCCCCGGTTCGAGGTCGAGGAGCGACAGAGCATCCATCGAAACAACCTCATGGCGGTTGGGCGAACCGCCTTCGATCCCGGTGCTCGCGATATAATGCGTCGCGGCGGTGAGACCGGCGCGCACGAACAACTCCCGCCGCGCCGTCACCATTCCCTGGTAGAACACATCCGCGTTGCGCAGATAGATCCATGTGCGCACGCAGTTTGCCGCGAGAGAGCCGCCGAGGCCGTGCAACGTGTCGGCGAGCGTCGCGAAAATGGCATGCGTCTGTTCCGCCGCGTCCGGCTCCGGGTTGGACGGGATCGAGCCGAGCCCCGCGCTCCACAAGTGGCGGCGGCCGTTTCTCGTGACGAGCACGTGACGCGCTGCCAGCCGCGTCTTCGTCATCGGCGCCTTGCTGTTGATGTGATAGGCGAGGAGCGCGATCTTCCCGCCGGGCAACGGGGATTGCTGCACGATGGAAGTGGCGACGGGATTGCCGCACCGATCCACTGCCAGATCGCTGTCCTTGACGAGAGCAATCTGATTCAGCGCGTCACTCAGAAAGAGACGCCGGAACACGGCGCTGCCCGCGTCGAGGCCGAGCGACTTCTGAACGTCCTCATAAGCGGCTTGCATGTGCCGCAATTGGGCTTCGAAAGCGAGATGACCCGGCGGCACGATGACGATCTGGTATTCCTCGTCGCCATCATCGCCGCAAAACCGCTTGAAGCTGACGCCGTCCCTCGCAATAACCTTCAACATGCCTTCTCTCCCGCCGCCGGCAGCATCGGCGGCCGAGGCAAAAAATCGCTGTCGCACGCACTTTCAAGGAAGCTGGGGGTGAAGTTCCCACGCCTTAACAGCAGGACACCGTTTGCTGTTGCCATTCTTCATGGCTAGGAGGATCGGCTTGCGGGGGGCTTGTGCGAGGAAGGCGTGAAGCTGTTTTGCGCATCCTTTCAACAGCTTTTTCAGGAAAAGGCCGTGAGCGGCCAATCGAAGATCCTGCGTCTCGTCAGGCAACCTTTCGTTGACTCAGAATGTTACCGATGCAAAAGGGCGCCGAGCCGGTTTCGGCGCGACGCCCTGGGCGTGACGGAAATCAGAGGACCCTTGCGGAGCCTTTCCGCCGTCGCGTCAGGTTCTGATCCCGAGCAGGCGGTAGGCGGGGCAGAAACCGATAAAGGCGGTTGCGAGCGGAACGACGCCGAGCCAGCCCCAGGGCGTCTGCGGTCCGACGTAGACGAGCGCGATGAGACCAAGGCCCACGACGATCCGCAGGATGCGGTCAAGTCCGCCGACATTGCTTGTCATGTAAAATCCTCCACATTTCTTGATGCTGTCTGATGGGGGGAGGCTAGGCGTTCCCCAGGGGCGGGTCTGTGACTTAGTCACGGGAGCGAAATTTATCGCTCTTCTTGCGAATGCGCCCACTTTTGCGGATCAAGTTCCCGCCAAAAAAAGACCGGTTCGATCAGATGACGCGCAGCCTGATCCAACCGGTCTCAAACCTTACGAGCGCGTGCTCGGCGCAATGCGCTCCCGTGTCAGCCGAGCTTGATCTTCGTGTCGCCGATGAAGTCATAGGGCGGAATATCGAGGTTGCGCGGCGCGGGGCCTCCACGGACGCGGCCGGCCGTGTCGTAGATCGAGCCGTGACAAACGCAGAACCAGCCGCCGTAAGGCCCGCGCGGGTCGCCGGGGTTCTGACCCTTCGGCACACAGCCGAGATGCGTGCATATGCCGATGGCCACGAGCCAGTTTTCCTTGCCGGGCTTCGTGATGTTGCCGTCTGTCGCGGGGATCTCAGCGGTGCTGCCAAGGATGCGCGCCACGGGATCCTTCAGATCGCTGACGGCCACGTTCTTCGCCTTCTCGATCTCTTCGGGCGTCCGGTTCCGCACAAAAACGGGCATGCCGCGCCACAAAATGGTGATGGCCTGCCCGTTCTGGATCGGAGCGAGATCGACTTCGATCGTCGCCAGAGACAAGGCGGACGCATCGGGGTTCATCTGGTCGACCAACGGCCAGAGCGCTCCCGCTGCACCGATCGCGGCAAACGCGCCGGTGGCGAGATAGAGAAAATCGCGGCGCGAAACGTCGCCCCCGATATCTTCAACAGTCGCGTTCATCAGAGCGACCCTCCTTCTCGAATGAAACCGATAAAGAAGGGTGGGCGCGTGCGAAGCTGCCGTCTGTGACTAAGTCACAGAACCGTGATCGCTTGAGCGCGCGAAGTCGAAAAGTGCGCTGTCAGCCGGAACGGAAACAAGCCCCCGCCCGATCTTGAGCCAGCCCCGGCGCTGGAATTCCTGCAATTGCCGGCTGACGACCTCGCGCGCCGTGCCAAGTTCGGTCGCGAGTTGCTGATGCGTCGCCTCGACATCGCCATTTGCATTGCGAAGCTGTGCAAGCTTCTGCGCGAGCCTGATATCCACGCGCGAGAAGGCAATCTCGTCGATGATACGGAACAGGTCGGTGATGCGGTCGCTAAAGGTCTTGAAGACGAAGCGCCGGAACGGAGCGGACTGGGCGATGAGATCCTCGAACGTCGCGCGCGGCGTGGCGACGGCTTCCACGGCGGTCTCGGCGACAGCCTCGGCGCGGTAATCCTCGTAACCAAGAATGCAGGCCGTCGTCAGCGCGCAGCTTTCGCCCGCCGAGATGCGATAGAGCACGATTTCGCGCCCGTTTTCCGAAACCTGCTGAACGCGGACGCTGCCGCTCAACAGGATGAGAAAGCTGGACGGCGCCTGACCCGGGCCGAAAATGCGCGTGCCTTCAGGCAAGGCCACAAGCCGACTCTCGTTCAGGAGCCGCGCGCGAAGGGTCGCAGGAACTTCTTCGAGGGCCGGGAATCGGCCGATCCAGTCGCTCATCGAGATTCGTCTTTCTCCGGCAGGACAAGCATGCCGCTGACCCGCAATCAGCGTCATTAAATAGGAATTTCCGTTGCCTTGCGCCGGTTTAGATCAAACCTCGGTGCGTAAATTCTAGGCACGAGCCCTCACTGCTCCGGTGAAGCTGGTGAAAATATAGGCATCGTCACACAATTGCAACTCTCGGAGAGCTTCGAACAAGGAGTCGTTATCTCGTCGTTGCGACCGCCCTATAGCCGCGCGATAGTTCAGCTGGGTGCATATGGGCAATTAGAGACGGAGTGTATATAAAGTGGCACTTGGGGGTGTTTCGAAAATTGGGGCGGGCTTGCTGGCTGGCGCGGCTCTCGCTCTTACTTCAACGACGGCGATGTCGGCCGACCTGTACAGCGGCGGTCTGAAGGATGGCCCGGTTGCGGTCAACCCGTTCACGTGGTCGGTCTGGGCCGGCGTCACGACCGACTACCAGTTCCGTGGCATCTCGCAGAACCGTCGCGACGCGACGTTCCAGGGCGGCGCGGACGTGTCCTATGGCATCTTCTATGCCGGCACGGCACTTTCGGGCGTGAACTTCGATTCCAGGTATAACAACAATTTGCAGGTCGACTCGAACCTCGAAGTCGACTTCTACGCGGGCGTCAAGCCGGTGTGGAACGGCGTCACCTTCGACTTCGGCGTCATCACGTACAACTACCCGAACCAGTTGAAGGGGACCGCCGACCTCAACTTCGTTGAGATCAAGGCTGGCGCCAGCAAGACCATCTGGAGCGATCTGACGGCCGGTGTCACGGCTTACTATTCGCCGGACTACACCGGTGAGGTCGGTGGCGCGTGGGCCGTTGAAGGCACGCTGTCGAAGCCGGTCTACAAGTACGCCGACGTCGATTTCACGCTGAGCGGCACCGTCGGCCACCAGTTCTTCGATGAAGAAACTAAGTACGGTCTCAATGACTACACCTATGGCAACGTCGGTTTGACGGCCGCTTACAAGGCGTTCTCGGTCGACTTCCGCTACTGGAACACGACCCTCGACAAGGGTGAGGCGCCGGGCGGTGCAGACACGTCTTATGCCCAGGCCGGTTCGGCTTTCGTCGCGACCGCGAAGGTTACGTACTAGTCGCTTCCGCGACCCCTTCCGAACTTCCGAAAAGGCCGGGGAAACCCGGCCTTTTTGCTGCGCGCTCGCCTTCTCATGAAAGCCGCATGCCTTGCTCGTTCTCAGGCACGCGCTAAACCGGCGTGACGAGCTTCCCGCCCTTGCGGGCCTTGTAATACGCCCATAGCAGCCGGGCGGCGGCGCTGCCACGGCGTCCACGCATCCGAAATCTCGCGCAGCGCCCGCGTCGAAGGCCGTGCGGGGAGGTCGAACGCGAGCCGCATCGATTCCTGAAGCGCGACATCGGCCGCCGGGAAAATATCGGGGTGTCCTGCCGCGAACAGCAGATAGACTTCGGCCGTCCAAGGCCCGATGCCCTTGATCGCCGAAAGCTCGACGATGGCACGCCCGGCGTCCATGGCTTCGATGGCGGCGAGGTCGAGGCCGCCGGAAAGCGCCGCCTCCTGAAGCGCGCGCAACGTGCGCATCTTGGGCCTCGAATACCCCGCTTCGCGCAAGATCGTGTCGTCCGCCGCCGCGAGCGTCTCGGCGGTGATATCGCCCAGCGCGCCCTCAAGCCTGCCGTAGATCGCCCTGCCCGCCGCCACCGAGATCTGCTGCCCTGTAATGACGAAGACAAGGCCCCTGAAGCCCCGGTCCAGCCAGCGCACGGGGACGACGCCCGCCGATTCCCGGAGCGGTGCGAAGACAGGGTGCGCACGCACAAGCTCTTCGATGTGCCCTGCGAGATCCTCGTCGGAGCGGATGAAATGCATCAGGACGGCGCCGTTTCGACGGCTTCGCTGAAAGGTTCTGCCGTGGCGCCTGCAAGACTATCGGACAGAAGCGTCTCCTCGATCCGGAAACCGTCCCTCCTGTTCTCGACAGGCCCGGCGAGACAGCCCGCGTAGTCATGCCCGACGAGCTGCGACATGAGCCAGAAATCGTAGCTCGCGTTCTTGACGCGCCGCCCGTGCGCATCGAGATCGGGAAAAAACTCCCGGACCTTCGTGCCCGGCTTCGCCCAGGCGATATGCGCCAGCCCCGCGCCGTGCGGCGCGACGATCGCCTCTGCATTGCGGAACAGCGCCACCTGGCGCTCGATGGGGAGCTTGCCGAGCACCAAACGCTCGAAACCGAAGGCTCGCAGAATCGGCACCAGCTGTTCCTCGTTGAGCACGCGCCGCAGACGCGCATCGTTGCGGCTGATATAAAGGCGCTTCGGATCGTCCGGCCGCTGCGAGCCGCCAGCCACGAAACGTCCGAGATCGTCAAGCAGCGCAAGTGCCAATGGCGACTGTAATCCGCGCGGATTATGGGGCACAGGCACATCCGCCAGAAGGCGTGGCACAGTCGCCGCGTCGGCGGGGCCGAGAGCCTCGATAACGCCGATGCCGTAACGCTCCTTCAGATATGCCAAGGTGCGGTCCTGAAACGGGCTCGGAGTCGCGTTGACGAGAAGTCCCGGCTTCTCCGCTGCCCGTCCGCTTTCGAGGTAGGCGAGCAACGGCAGGATGTAATTGCAAAGCCAGTGGAAGATGTGGCCGCGCGCTGGCACGGGCGTCATCAGGTTGAACCACGGGCGCTCGGCCGACAGGGCGCGCATGCGGTGCGGACGCGCGCGAAGGCCGCTTACCCAATTGTGCCGCGGCCGAACGGTGAGCAGCAGGCCATCCTTGATCATCGCGCCCGCCCAGCCGGTCACGATGACATCATCGAGCGTATAAATGTGGTCGGTCAGTTGCAGCGGTGACGGCGGAACGAGGCCAAGCGTCCGGTGCACATCCGGCAGCGGGGCCTCGACCCGGACCGAGGGCAGAGCGATATCGCCGGACGCCACATCCCCGATGGGTACCGGCTCGACAGGAAGCAGCCAGCGACGCTGGAGCGCCGGGAAAAGCCGCGCGGCCTGATCCGACAGGATGTAACGCAGGCTTCGCGCCGTGAATTTTCCACGGTGTATCCGGCCCTTGTATTGAAGGGAAACCATCGTTCGGGCTCCGCATTTTTCGCGTGCATAAGCATAAGGCCGCTGGCGCGCAAGCGATTTCCGGCGCCCCCGCGCCGTTGAAGATACGCGGGCGCCGTCGAGGCCGCCGCCGCCCCGAGCATTTCCGCGCCCATCTGTCGATGGCACGAAATTCCCGCCCCAAAACCGGAAAATGTGCTTGTGCGACCGGCATCATGTGTTATGTAAACGAAATGCGGACGCCACTCGCGCTGTTCGCTATTCCCCGGTAGCTCAGTCGGTAGAGCAAGCGGCTGTTAACCGCTGGGTCGCTGGTTCGAGTCCGGCCCGGGGAGCCACCTTCCTGTTTCTGTTGATGTTTCAGGGCGTGGCTTCGATAAGGCCGGCTCAATGTGTCATCGCCAGCGGTCGGCGCGGACATTGTCGGTCTGGTGCGCATCCACCCAGCGCCCGCCCTCGTTTCCTTCCTCGAATTTCCAGAACGGCGCGTCGGTCTTGAGCCTGTCGATCAGGAATTCGCAGGCCGCGAACGCTTCCACGCGATGCCGTGCCGCTACCCCCACAAAGACGATGATTTCGCCGGGCATCATGCGGCCCACGCGATGCACGATGCGAACATCAAAAAGCGACCAGCGCCCCCTCGCCTCCGCTTCGAGCCCAGAAAGCGCGCGCTCCGTCATCCCCGGATAGTGTTCGAGCGTCAGTGCGAAAAGCGTGCCGCCTTCGTCGCGAACGAGACCGACGAAGGTTGCGATGGCTCCCGTATCACCGGCGCGGGCGAGGTGAGAGATTTCCTCGCCCGGATCGAACGCGTCGCTCTGTACCCGGATCATTTGCCCTCCTGACCATGGAAGACCGCGCGCAGGTGCGGACGGTTCCTGGAAGCCTTATATATAGGATCGGCATTCAGCCACTCCGGGGAAACAGCCAATGATTCCTATCGGCATCGTCACCGTTTCTGACAGGGCATCACAAGGCGTCTATCGCGACGAAGGCGGTCCGGCAATCGAGGCTTGGCTGTCGCGCGCGCTCGTCTCGCCATGGCGGCCCGAAAGGCATCTCGTCGCCGACGAGCAACCGCACATCGAGGCGGTGCTGCGAGCGCTTGCCGACGACGACGGGTGTGCGCTCGTCGTCACCACGGGCGGCACCGGCCCCGCTCCGCGCGACGTCACGCCGGAAGCGACAGCCGCCGTGTGCGCGAAAATGCTTCCGGGATTCGGCGAACTGATGCGCCGCGAGAGCCTGAACGCGGTGCCTACGGCGATCCTCTCGCGGCAAACCGCCGGGATTCGCGGGCGAACGCTGATCGTAAATCTGCCCGGAAAGCCCGCCGCCATCGACGTCTGCCTTCGCGCTGTCATGCCGGCGATCCCGTATTGCATCGATCTCATCGGCGGCGGTCGCCTCGAAACGAACGCCGACGTGTGCGCCGCCTTTCGCCCGCGCTGAACCGATCAGATTTGATCGACCTGATCGGACCCGACTCTAGTGGAGCGAATTTGACATTTTAGTCCCGGTGGCTGCGAGCTCTCGCTCAAATGTCAAATTCAAAAGCTCCACTAGAATCAAGATGTTGCTAGTGGTTTTTTCGATTCCGACATTTGCTCGCAAGCGAGCTGCAAACGGATGCAAATGTCGGAATCGGACCACTAGTCGAGGCGCGCCGCCACGAGATGCTCGGACAGGAACCACACCTGCTGTTCATGCAGGCGTATCAGATCGCTGACGAGAAGGTCGTTCGTGCCGTCGTCACCCGACTCGGCGGCTATTTTCGCCCCCTCGCGAGCTTCCGCAAGAATGTGCCGGTGCGCTTCCAGCAAACGCGATATCTGTTTCGCGGGGTTCTCGCGCCCCTTGGGCGGACGGCGGATCATCGTCATTTCGGCCACGTCGGGCGCCATCGCCACCTGCACGCCGCCAAGCCCGCTGATGCGCTCTGCGATGGTGTCGACAAGCTCGTTCTGCTCGCCATAGTGCTTATCGAAAAGCAGATGGAGCTGGTAGAAGGTAGGGCCGCTCACCTGCCAATGATGTTTCTTGTACATGTCGCGCAGCGTGATCGTGTCGGCCAGCACCTGATTCAAGGTCTCGATGCTCTGCGCGCGCACATTCTCCCCGAGCGCGATGGGAAGGTCTGTCAGCGTGCCCCAGGGTTGTGTCTCCTGCCCCTTGTCCAGATCGAGATGCGGTTGCGCTTCGGGGGCGCGGACGACGTGCTTTGCTGCGTATTTGTCGCTCATGGCGGATATTGCCTCGCTCGTTCGGTAAGTTCCCCGGGAGAAGCTCGCAAAGGTTGAAATGTTCCGGCATGACCACAAAGCTCGCCCGACTGGCGGCAATGTCATGCCCGCATGGATAAGGATAATTGATCGAGCCTGAGACAGATATGTCTTGCCGCGCTTGCGCGTTTCGTTGTTATGGGGGCATATCCACGGTCGTCATGGAACAAACGAGCCTGCATTTCAGGGAGAACGCGGCGCGCGCGCTCACCGATTCCCGCCTTCAACGCGCGCTGGGCAACGTCAAAACGGGCTTCATCCTGAAGCGCGCAGCCGCTCGCGCGGCGTTACCAGAGTTCGACGCGCTGCGCGACGAAGCAACGGCCATCAAGACGCACGTCATCGGCCACCTCGATATTTATCTGGAAGAATACGAGCGCCGCGTGATTTCGTCGGGCGGCCACGTCCATTGGGCGCGGGATGCCGCCGAGGCCCGCGACATCGTGCTCGCGATTTGCCGCGAAGCGGGCGCGAGGACCGTCACCAAGGGCAAGTCCATGGTGTCGGAGGAGATCGGCCTGAACCCCGCGCTCGAAGCGGCGAACATGCGGCCCGTGGAAACCGACCTCGGCGAATACATCATCCAGCTGAGGGGCGAAACGCCGAGCCATATCATCGCGCCGGCCGTGCATCTGAACCGCGACCAGATCGAGGGCGACTTCCGCTCCGCGCATTCGGACCTGCCGCCAGAGCGGGATCTGTCGGAGATCGTGGACCTTGTAGGCGAGGCGCGAACGGTGCTCCGCCAGAAGTTTCTCGCCGCCGACGTCGGGATCACGGGCGCGAATTTCCTCATCGCGGAAACGGGCAGTTCCGTCATCGTGACGAACGAAGGCAACGGCGACCTGACCCAGCTTCTGCCGCGCACGCATATCGTGGTCGCGAGCATCGAGAAGCTCGTGCCGACGCTCGAAGACGCATCCACCATCCTGCGCGTGCTCGCCCGCTCCGCCACGGGGCAGGAAATGACGAGCTACACCACGTTTTCCACCGGGCCGCGCCGCGACCAGGATCCGGACGGCCCCGACGCCTACCACGTCGTGCTGCTCGACAATGGCCGCTCGGAGATGCTCGGCACCGATTTTCAGGACATGCTGCGCTGCATCCGCTGCGGAGCCTGCCTCAACCACTGCCCGGTCTATGGGGCGGTCGGCGGCCATGCCTATGGTTCCGTCTATCCCGGCCCGATGGGCGCGGTGTTGACGCCGCACCTTGCAGGCATCCATGACGCAGCACATCTGCCGAACGCCTCCACTTTTTGCGGGCGCTGTCAGGCTGTCTGTCCGATGCATATCCCCTTGCCGAAGATGATGCGTCACTGGCGCGAAAGAGACTTCGCCGAACAGTCCACGCTCGCCGCGCCGAAGCTCGCGCTCAGGGGCTGGGCCTTCCTCGCGAAGCGGGCGGGTTTCTATCGGCTTGCAACAGCGGCGCAGGGGCGTCTGTTCTCGCTCATTCCTCGCTCGATGCTGACAAAATTGCCGTTGACGAAGGGATGGACCGCTTTCCGCGCGATGCCGAAACCCGCCTCGCGCCCCTTCCTCGTGCAGTGGCAAGCGCGGGAACAGGAAAAGCTGCGTCTCGAAAGGCGGCATCATGGCTGAAAAAATTTCGGCTGGGGAGACGGGGAACGCGCGCGACGCGATCATGGCGCGCGTCCGCAAGGGGCTTGGCGTGCGCGGCGACGAGCCGGGGCGGCGCGGCGTGGTGCAGACGAGGCTTCGCAATCCCGCCGCCAACCTCATTCCGGAGAAAGCCAGAGGCACGAAGCCGGAACTCGTGAAGCAATTCCAGACCACGCTCGAAAACGGCGGCACCGGCGTCGTCCGCGTCCGCACCTATAAGGGCATGCCAGAAGCGGTCGCGGCGGCGCTTCGCGAACGCAATCTGCCAAGCCGCGTGCGCCTTGGCAGCGACCCGTTCTTCAGGACGTTCGAGGCCGAGCCCGGTCTGCTCGAAATCCTCGGCGGCGCGGCGGAGGCGACCGATCCGATCGGCTTGAGCCATGCCTTCGCAGGCGCTGCGGAAACAGGAACGCTGTTCCTTGCGTCCGGGCCGGACAATCCTTCGACGCTCAACTTCCTGCCCGAGCACCATTTCGTGCTGATCGACGCGGGCGACGTCTTCGGCTCCTATGAGGAATGCTGGACGAAGTTGCGCGGCGTCTATGGTGCAGGCGTCATGCCCCGCACGGTCAACCTCGTCAGCGGCGCGTCGCGCACCGCCGACATCGAGCAGACCATCGTGAAGGGCGCTCACGGCCCGAAAAATCTCGTGGTGTTCATCGTCGGCTCGGCGCGCGAGTAGCGCGCCCGCGTCCCGCGCGCGATCCTTTTGCCCCAACCGGCAAAGGCGTAGCCCCCACACCACCCGCTTCGGGCACACGGTGCAGTTTGGTGCGCCGTTGCCACACACCTGTCATGAGACCGCGCGATGCTGTGATCTTGGAGGCTCGATGAGATACCTCCGGGAAGGGCCCGGCCAAACCCCGCACCGGGCTCTTCCCCGCCCATAGCGGTTGCTGAAGATGCGGCGCCCACGGCTTTGCTTTTGGTCGCTTCCTTGAGCGCGACCGGAAAGCGCGAAGCGGTTTTCCAACAAGATGCGCGTCTATCGAAAAGATAAGGCGCGCTTGAGAGGCTAGAAAGTCGCCATGAACTCGCGGTAGCCGGGGTTCTGCCGCAGCAGGCTTCCTGCCGACGAGATGAGCAGATCGACATCGTCCTTCGGCAGCTTGAAGCGCGTCGGGATCTTTTCGAGGCGCGCGCGCACGGACGCCTCGCGCATCTGGTCGAAGCTCACCTTAGACACGGTGAGCGTGAGATCGCGGCAATCCCAGCCCTCGGTAGTACCGCGATACAAGACCACTTCCGGCGGCGTCAGCCCGCAGCGATATTCGATCATGCGGTCGCGCCAGCTTTCCATCTGCGCGACAAAGGCATCGTAGGCCGCGCGCACATTCGCATCGACAGCCGTGTCCGAGACGGCCTGAATGAGGTCCATCAGCTCCGGCGACTCGGCGCTTTTCGCGAGATCGCCTCCGGGCGGGCGCCCGGCGTCCACGACCACGAAAAGGAATCGCTTGAGGTTCACCACCTGCTTCGGCGTCAGCGGCTCATAGGGTTTCGTAGCCGCCGCGAGTTCGAGCACGAAGCCGGAGAGGCCGAGATTGTCGGTCATGCCGCCGTCGAGGAGCTTCACGAACTGCACGTCGCTTTTCTCGCGGTAGCGCTTCAGCGCCCCCGCCGACGCGCGAAGGATCGCAGGCGCGCCAGCCCGATCGGCCGAATAGGTCCAGTCCGGCATGTCGAAGCGGCAGCGGTCGGCGTAGTTCTCGATCACGATCGGCGCGAACACGAAAGGCACCGCCGCCGACGCGGCAACGGCTTCGGAAAGCGGATAGCGGCGCAGATCGGAGCACAGCGCGCCGAAATTCGTCTGATTGTAGATGAAGGTCGTCCGGTTGTAGATGTCGGACGCGTTGATCCAGAGCTGCGGGCGTCCCGGCTTCAGCACATCCGCGAAGGTCGCGCCGCGAAACAGGTTCTTTTCGAGCCATGTCGGCAGACCCGAGCGGTCGTTCACGCCGCCCTTGGCGAGCAGCATCAGGTTCGGCAGGTTGACCGAGGTCGAAAGCGACGCCTCGACATCCTGCACGAGAAAACGCCTGCGGAAGTCTGCGAGGGTGTCGCGGCCCTTCAGCGCAAAATACGCCGCCGTGACCGAGCCGCCCGACACGCCCGAAACGAGCGAGACCTGATCGATGAGCGGCTGCGGACCGGCCTTCCCCCGTGCTTCCGTGCGGGCAAGTTCCTGAAGCACGCCGAACGCGAAGGCGCTGGCGCGCGTGCCGCCGCCCGAGAAGCTGAGGCCGATCACGGTGTCCGACTCGCCGCTGGCGACGGTGGGGCTTGCGGTCGGCACATAATTGCCCGCCTCGGCGGCCTCCGCGCTGTCGGTCAGCGCCGAGTTGATCGGAGCGTTGCGGATGCTGAGCCCCGCGCAGCCGGAAAGCGCGACAGCGGCTCCGAGACACGCAGCGGCGGCGGCAAACACACGAACCCGCGCGGAAACTCCGGCACGAATGGCAAAAAACGGCGGCAAAATCGCTACCCTCTTGCGCCTCTCAAAGGCATTGGCCGGTCTCGCCGACCGGCTTCACCGTTCCCGGACCCCGCGCCGTTTGCGCGACGGAAACGAAATCGTCAGCCTAGGGAGGTGCATCACGGACACGTCCAAAATGTGGCGTCGCACAAAATCGGTCAGCGCGGGGCATGGCTCGGGGCTTATAGGAAGGGCGGGTGTTTTCGGATGTCTCGGATCGCCCTTTCGGGTATAGTGGGGCCGATGACTAAGCCGTTCTCATGGTTGGATCTTTCGCGTTGGCGAGGGTTTCCCCGCGCATGCGTCTGCGCGCTCGCGCTGGCTCTCTCATTGACCTTTGTCACAACGACTTATGCGCAAACGCCGCTGCAGGAGGCGATCGCGCGCCTTTCTCCGCAGCAGCAGGCGATCCTTCGCGCCTACGAATCCGCGCGCATCGCCTACACAAAATCGGTTGACGCCTACTGGAAGCGCGTGGAGCTGAAGCGCAAGCGCCGCAAGACGAAAATCGCGCGCTCCCTCCCCCTGACGCTCGACGATTACGTGGCCGAGCAGCCACCCGTCTATAACGGCCCGAAGCGCCCGGCCGAGATCATGGCGATGCTTCCGAGGCCGCCGAAGCCTCCGGTCACCGAAGCGCCCACGCCGATTCCGGTCGTCTCGGATTTTCTGCGCGAGGCAGAAGCGACATACGGTTTTCGCCCGGATCGCGTGCCCGAAGACGATTTCATGATCGCCTATGCTCTGGAGGCGGTCAAACTTGGCCTGAGCCGCGATCAGGTGGTGCGCGTCTACGCGCTGGAGACCGGCGGCATGGGTACGCACGATCTCCAATCCGGCTATAATCCGAGAACCGGCCGGGCCGCCTCGACGGCGCTGGGCTATGCGCAGCTTCTTGCGGCCAATTCCATCGAACAGGTCCGCAAGGAGGGCAATGAGTTCGCCTCCCGGCTCGAAAGGCTGGCGCAGGAACCCGGCATGCCGCGCGCAAAGGCGCAGTCGCTGCTCTACAAGGCGGCGCTGGTGCGCCGCATGAACGCCGACGCCCGCCGCGTGCGGGACGGCTGGGCCGCGCATGTGGAATACGCCAAGACGCCGAGGGGGCTCGCCATGCACGCCCTCAACCTCGATGGCGACATCGGGCCGTGGATGCAGGTGGTGAAACTTCGCAGCGTGGTGGAATATGCGCGAAAGAAGGGCCTTGGCAGGCTCACGGGCGCGCAACTCGAACTCATGAACCTCGCCGGCCCCGGCAGCGGCTTCGAAATGCTGGTGCCGCCCGGCCGCAACATGCCGACGTCAAACTTCTTCGAGCGCGGCGGCTACGAGCGGAACCCTGTCGTGCACGACAGGACAGGCGCGGAATTGCTGGCGAAGCTCGATGAGATCATGGATCGCAACATCCAGAAGCCCGGCGCGCAGAAATTCGCGGCTATCTTCGACCGCATTCAGCGACGTCTCGCGCAAGGCGGACACGCGCAGAGCAGCACGGCCGAGCAATCGCCGCTCTCGTTCATCAATCCGTTCTCGCGGTGACGAGCGACGGAGCGCCGACAGGCGGGCCGGTGCGCCGACGAAAACAGGAGCCTTCGGTCTGAACGTTTCGGCGACCATTCCAGATAGAGATCGAGTTACCGGCTTGACGCCCCCTTGGGGACAGCGGTTATGCGAAAGGGTTCTTCACTTTCGCGGGAGGCTCGGCTGACGCGACCACGACGGGCAGATCGCCGCCGGTCTCAAGCTCCTTCACGATCCGGTCCACCGTCTCCTTCAGAACCTTTGCAGCCTGAAGCCCGGCACGGTCGCGCGTGATCGCCAGCGTGCCATACACTGCAACGCGATCCTCACGATTCTCGATGGTGAGTCCTCCGAGCGTGATCGCGTCCGTTTCGTTCCTGAAAGGCGAAAAGGTCATCATTGTCTCCGGCCGGCCGCCTCGGAGGTCTGAAGCCGGCACCCGAAATGCGGCTTGGGTCTCGGAAGGATCATAGCACGCCGACGCGCTGCGCCGTCAAGTTGCGGGAACACATCGACACCAACCTTGGACTCAAGCTCGTCGATCGAGAGCGCCTCCCACGCCTGGCTGTCATCGTTCGGCGCGAAATAAGCGGCTGCCGCGTTGCGCGACGGGACATAGACCGCCTTGAAGATATGGGTGGGGACCAATACCCTGCCCTTCAGGCTTTCGAGTTCCGCGCCGAGAAACGCCGGGCCAGTGACGACATACACGGTCTCGCTCTCGGCGATGGCCCGCACAGCGGACTCGATGCCCTCCCATAGAACCTCGTTGTTGCAAGGATGCTGCGGGATCATGTTCGCGAGCGAAAACGACTCCTCCTGCGCCTTGCGCGTCGACATATCGCCGTTGGGGGCCATGTGGCCACGGTCGTAGCCGCTGCGCTTGTAGTCCGACAGCTCGGAACGAACCTGCGACGGCAGCATCGTTTCATCGTGGAAGCTGTTCGAGCTGATGCGCGTGAGCGTTTTGGCGGCGGCGACGCGGGCGGGCGTCAGCATCTCGGCGGCCCAGAGCGGCGTTCGCGACACACCCGAATAGAGCACCGCGATTTCAGAGAAGCACAGGCCGTAGGTTTCCCGCGCGAGCTGTTCGCTCTTGATGGCCGGGAAGCCGCCGCGATAGAGCTGCGCGTCGCAGCCTCGTTCCTGCGCCTGCCCCTGCGTCCCGATCTGGACCGAAGCGAGAAACACGAAAAGAAGGGTCGACAACACGTTGGCGCGGAGGAGAAGCGAAGCCATGGGCAACCCTGGAATAAGAGCATGTGTCTTATCCGGGGTACGCGATTCGCGGGTAACGCCCTATGGGTTGCACGAATAAAGTGCAGCTTGTCCCGCGCCTTCACGGGCAAAAAAAATGGCCGGAAGTCCGGCCATTTCATGAGGGGATTTGCGTCCAGATCGCTATTTGCAGGATTTCGCAAGCCCGTCGAGCACGGTCGAGGCGTCCTCATCCATCTCGGAATCCATCACGTATTTCTCGAAGTCCGGCCCGAGTTTCTTGGCGCCGTCCTGCATCTCCTTGTCGAGCGCTTCCAGCTTCTTCTCGTCCTTCTTCTCCGCAGCGGCCGTGAAATCGTCCTGAAGCTTCACGAGCTTGCAGAACTGCGTCGTCTTCGCCTTGTCGGCCTTGATGCCGTCGACGACCTTCTGGATGTCGGCCTTGGTCGCCTTGGGCGCCGCGGGCTCTTCCTTCTGCGCCGGTTCGTTCGCCGGCTCCTGCTTCTGCTGCGCGAGCGCGGGCGTGATGGCAAAGGCGGCTACGACCGCGATGGCGGCGGCGAGTTTCGTGTTCATGAAAACGGACTCCTGAACGGGATGGTTCTTGGGGTGCAGCGAAATCGAAGGCTGGAATTGCGTGACTTATTGGCCCCGATCCTTGCCAAGAAATGGCGGCGATTTCGCGACTCCCAAAATGAATTCTTGTCAACTTTTCCAGATCGACCAGCGTGAGCCGGAACGTCGTTCTACGGCAGGACGATGGGAGGATAGAACCGAACCGGCGCGCTCGTCGGTGGCGGAGCGCCTTCGGGGAAGGCGCACAAAAGAGCGGAAAAAGCGGCGCGCCGAGGAACTGTTCGCGCTGCCGCTTTCGCCGGAGGCCTGCTAGTGGAGCGAATTTGACATTTGTGTCCCGGTGGCTGCGCGCTCTCGCTCAAACGTCAAATTCAAAAGCTCCACTAGAAGATGTTGCTAGTGGTTCTTTTCGAGTCCGACATTTGCTCGCAAGCGTGCTGCAAACGGATGCGAATGTCGGAATCGGACCACTAGCGGGACGCCAACCTGCGCCGACTGCTGCCAGCGTGGCGCGACCGCTTGCCAGACTTCGCGTAACGCGCCTTGCCGCCCGCCTTGGCGTAACGGGTGTTGCGAACCCGCACGGTGCGGGTTGTCTCGTTCGACCGGACCATTTGGATCGGCTCGCGCAGTTCCGCGCTTTTCACGGTGCGGCTGCTGCCATAGCTCACGACTTCGAGGCAGACCGGCGCGAGACCGTCCATGCCGAGCGCGTTCTTCGCGCCGGTGGACAGATCGATGATGCGCCCGCCCACGTATGGACCGCGGTCGTTGATCCGCACGGTAATGCTGCGTCCGGTCCGCTGATTGCGGACCACGACACGAGAGCCGAACGGCAGGGTCTTGTGAGCTGCGGAAATGCCCATGTGATTGTAGGCTTCCCCGTTCGCGGTGCGCGAGCCCTCCGAGTAGGTGGAGGCAATGCCGCACTCGGCAAACGCTTGCTGGCTGGCAAAAGACATCGCAGCCATCAGGACAACCGCACGGATACGCTTCACGTTGTTCATCACAACCTTTCCTTGTCAACTTCCGACCGGCGCGATTGAGAGGGTAAATAAGGCGTAAATTGGGAAGCACCCGGCGATTGGCTGGCATGCATAAATTGCATGCGCCCCGGTAAAGGCACATGATCCGCCAACGGAAACAGGCTGTTAAAATTAGAAAGGCCCGCGTTAATCTTTTTAAATGTAACGGCTTATGTCAGAGCCTGTAAAAAGTTTTCTCCATTTGACAGACAGGACCGCAAGGGTTTGTGCGTCAAACCGGCGCACGAATGTTTAAGACTTAAACGGCATCATTTTCGAGGGCGGTTTCGACGAGATTTCGATTTGCGCTCATAAAAAATGATCGACGGGCATGCGCCGGCAAGTGACCTGCGGGACACACACAGTCCGGTTGTGAAAGGCTATCCGAGCGATCAGGGCCGAAATCGGCGATGACTTGCGGCTTATTGGAAATAGCGCCTTTTTAGTGGGTTCCCTGAAATTCCAGTCAAGTAAAAGCCGGGAGAACTTGTATGAAGTACTCACCCGCGAGCATGAGTGCGGTTTCCCTCGGGCTGCTCTCGCTTCTCGCCCTGTGGCTGGTAATCCAGCAACACCCCGTGCCCGTAAATCTCGCCCTGATCCTCGGCCTGTTTTTTGCGCTGCTTCTGCCCGCCGTCTTCGTGATCGTCCGCAATCAGACGCGCGCCGACCGGCTCCGCACGGCGGCGCTCATTCGCGAAACGCTCGATCCGGGCCCTCGCACCGACCTCTATTTTGAGTTTCTGAAACGCAAATATCTGACGCGCGAGGACGAGGCTCAGCCGACACCTGCGCGCCCTCCCTTCACCACGCTGAACGACTGGGTGATTTCCCTTGCCTGCGTTCCCTTTGTGCTCTTCACGGCTGCCGGCTTCTTCGTTCTCTTCCTGCCTGCCAACCAGCTCCCGGAGATCCTCGGCGGCTCGCTCGGCGCGAATGTCCTGAGTGTCGGCGGTCTTAGCGCTCCGTCGTCGAAGGATTACGAAGATGTTGTGACCATCGCCTCGCTCGCCTTCGCCGGTGCCTACCTGTACAGCGTCCGCCTTTTAATGAAATCGCTGATCTCGTTTGATTTCTCGGTGATTGCGCCGCTGCGGGCCTTCTTTCACATCCTCTTCGCGGTCATGCTCGCGGTGGTCGTCTGGCGCGTCGCGCCGGAAGCGAAAACGGTGTCCGCGCTGATCGCGACGCCGCAGCAGATCGCAGCCGAGCAGAAGGCACATCCCGCCGTGGAAACGCCTGCGGCACCCGTCCCCGCTCCCTTGCCGAAAATCTGGCTTCTGTTCGCCTTCGCCATCGGATTCGTGCCGGACGCGGCCTTCACCTGGGCAGCGAGGCGAGCCCGCCTCACCCTGGACAACCGCTATTCCGGGTCGAAACACAGCGCAATTACACCGCTCACCGTCATCGACGGCATCGACTTCATGACGTCCTATCGCCTCGAAGAGCGGCGCATCGCCAATGTGCAGAACCTCGCGACCGCCAACCCCATCATGCTCCATGTCGAGACGCCGTTCTGCGTCTTCATTATAATGGACTGGATCGCACAGGCGCAGCTCTGCGCGGCCGTAGGTCCGCAGCGCTTCCTTCTCTTGAGGAAGCTCAATCTGAGAACGATTTTCGATCTCGAACACGCTGTCCTCGATCCGGCTGCCCCGATGGGGCTGAAGCACATGGTGGGTTCTGTCCTGCTCGCCAATGACGGCAAGACCAACGTCATGCGCGACTTCGGTATCCGCCCGCTCGAAGCCACCTATCGCGATTTCGACAAGGCGCTGTCGTCCTGGGTCAACATCGAGGTCATCGAGCATCTGGTTCGAGTGATCCTCGACGATCTGCACGTTCAGCGCCTCCGGCAGGTCTGGCAGGACATCGAAGCGTCGATGCATGTCGAACCCCAGGCGGAGCAGCCGCGCCCGCAGCTCAAGATCCCGGCGTCGCCCCCCTCCCCTCGCTCCAACGGCTATTCCAACGGCATTGGCAACGACCGGGAATATTCGCGCGTTTCGGAGTGAGTCCGTAAAGCCGTCATGGAGAGACTATAATGTGACGCCGCCGGGCCGCGTTCGCCTGGCGGCGTTCCGCGTCCGAATGCGCGGTCGGAGAGCGATCCGTACGAAATCAGCCCCTTTGATTGCAATCTTGCCGGAAGTTCCTATACTGCCCGGCGCGCAGCACCCCATTGCCACTCAGAGGCCGCATGTCCACCGCATCTTCCGCCGTCGCATCGTTTTTTTCCGCGCCGCTTTCCGACGCCGATCCCGATATCTATAAAGTGCTCGGCCGCGAGCTTGAACGCCAGCGCGATGAAATCGAGCTGATCGCGTCCGAGAACTATGTATCGCGCGCCGTGATCGAGGCGGCGGGCTCGGTTCTTACCAACAAATATGCGGAAGGCTATCCGGGCAAGCGTTACTATGGCGGCTGTCAGGAAGTCGACGTCGCCGAGGAACTGGCCATTGCCCGCGCCAAGCAGCTTTTCGGCTGCGATTTCGCGAATGTGCAGCCGCATTCCGGCAGTCAGGCCAATCAGGGTGTGTTTCTCGCGGTCCTGAAACCCGGCGACACCATCCTCGGCATGGGCATCGACATGGGCGGCCACCTCACCCACGGCGCAGCCCCGAACCAGTCGGGCAAATGGTTCAACGCCGTTCATTATGGCGTCCGCCGCGAAGACGGCTATATCGACTACGAGCAGGTCGAGCGGCTTGCGAAGGAGCATAAGCCGAAGCTCATCATCGCGGGCGGCTCCGCCTATGCACGCCAGTTCGATTTCAAGCGCTTCCGCGAGATCGCGGACGAAGTGGGCGCGCTGCTCCTCGTCGACATGGCGCATTTCGCGGGGCTGGTCGCGGGCGGCCAGCATCCGAGCCCGTTCCCGCACGCGCATTTCGCCACGACGACAACGCACAAGACGCTTCGCGGCCCACGCGGCGCCATCATCCTGACGAATGACGGCGACCTCGCAAAGAAGGTCAATTCGGCGATCTTCCCCGGCCTTCAGGGCGGCCCGCTGATGCATATCATCGCTGCGAAGGCCGTGGCTTTCGGCGAAGCCCTGAAGCCGGAATTCCAGCACTATGCCAAGGCGGTGGTGGATAACGCGAAGGCGCTCGGCGTGGCGCTCAAGGAAGGCGGCGTCGATCTCGTCTCCGGCGGCACCGACAATCACCTGCTGCTCGTCGACCTGCGGCCGAAGGGCCTCACCGGCAAGGCCGTGGAAGCCGCGCTCGGTCATGCTCATATCACGGTCAACAAGAACGGCGTTCCCTACGATCCCGAGAAG
This sequence comes from Rhodomicrobium sp., assembly GCF_047605405.1. Lineage (NCBI taxonomy): Bacteria > Pseudomonadati > Pseudomonadota > Alphaproteobacteria > Hyphomicrobiales > Hyphomicrobiaceae > Rhodomicrobium > Rhodomicrobium sp. Next base: position 34,471 of record NZ_JASGFR010000021.1, read on the forward strand.
CCGACCGTTACCTCGGGCATTCGCGTCGGATCGCCCGCTGGCACCACGCGCGGTTTCGGCGTCGCCGAGTTCACGAAAATCGGCGGCCTGATCGTAGAGGTGCTGGAGGGCCTGAAGGCTGGCGGAGACGCCGCCGTGAAGGCGCAGGAAAAGGTCAAGGCCGAGGCGCTGGCGCTGTGCGGGCGCTTCCCGATCTATCCGGGCATCAAGGCGTAAGGACCAACGGCGGAGAGTCCGCCAGAGCAGGCCAGACCAATGCGGTGCCCAACTTGCGGTGCGCTCGATACCCAGGTGCGCGACAGCCGCCCGTCAGAAGACCACACGGCGATCCGGCGGCGGCGTTCGTGCGCAGAATGCGGGGCGCGCTTCACCACGTTCGAGCGCGTCCAGCTTCGTGAGTTGACGATCATCAAGCGGAGCGGGCGGCGCGCGCCGTTCGACCGCGAGAAGCTCAGACGCTCGATCGAGATCGCGACCCGCAAGCGTCCCATCGGGGAGGATCGAATCGAACAGTTCGTGAGCGAAGTCGTGCGCAAACTCGAAATCTCGAATGAGTCGGAAATCCCCTCCGAAACAGTTGGCCGCCACGTCATGGAGGGACTGAAGGCGCTCGACGGCGTGGCCTACGTCCGTTACGCCAGCGTCTATCGCGACTTCAGCGAGGCGAAAGACTTCCACCGCGTGCTTGGCGAGCTTGACAGCGCAGCATTCGCGCGCACCGCGGACGACAAATGAACGAGCCTGCCGCATCTTTCAACGCAACGTCGGTGACGGCGTCGGATGAAGCCGCGCCTCTCCCTCTTTCCTCGACCGTCATCGAGGCGCTTTGTCGTCGCGCTCTTTTCGTCGCCAGGACCAATATCGGCGCGACCTCGCCCAACCCGAGCGTCGGCGCGGTCGTGGCCGACATCGCCACCGGCGAGGTCATCGCCAGCGCGGCAACCGCGCGCGGAGGCCGTCCGCATGCCGAGGTTCTCGCTCTTCGCGAAGCGGGCGAGCGGGCGAAAGGCGCGCTGATCGTCACCACTCTCGAACCGTGCAGCCATTTCGGTGCAACCCCGCCTTGCGCGCATACGATCGTGGATGCGGGCATTTCGCATCTGATCTACGGCTCGCTCGATCCCGACATGCGCGTCGCGGGCCGGGGGCTGACCTACGTGGCGCAGCATGGGGTTCGCGCGATACGCGGCACCGCCGGTTTCGTGCGCGATTGCGACTGGCTGAACCTCGGCCATTCCTTCCGCGTCACCGAACGGCGCCCTTTCGTGCAGGTGAAGCTCGCGGTCGACGCGGCAGGCTTCGTTCCCCGCGGGAACGGCAAGCCCGTGTTCATAACCGGCGACGTGGCGCGCGCGGCGGCCCATCTCCTTCGCGCCCGCGCAGACGCCATCCTCGTCGGCCGCAAGACGGTCGAAGCGGACGACCCCGAACTTACCTGCCGCCTGCCGGGCCTCGACGACCGCTCGCCGGTTCGCGTGGTGCTGGCGTCGCGCTGCAATGTGCCTCCGGCAGCAAAACTTTTCGCCAATGAACGCCCGCCGGTGTGGATCGTCTGCGGCGACTCGTCGGAGGGCGCGGCTTTCTTCGGGCGCGCCGGTGTGCGCGTTCTCGACATAGGCGCGTCGCTCGCCGGCCGCCTCAACCTCCGGCTCGCGATGATGCGGCTCGCCGCCGAAGGCATCACGCGCCTTCTCGTCGAGGGCGGCCCGTCCACCGCGCGCGGCTTCATCGACGCCGGGCTTGCCGACGAAGTCATCATCATGCACGGCGCCCAGACGCTCGATCCGCAAGCGGGCATGCCGCCTTTCGGCGACCGCGGCCTCGATCTCGTTGCCGCCTCGCCCCAATTCACCCTGTTCGATAAAAGAAAAGCGGGCACGGACACGATTTCCATTTATCGCTCAACCGCACACTGGCAGAATTGACGCATGTTTACCGGGATCATCACCGCACAAGGGACCGTCCTTGAGGCCGATAGCGGCCGTTTCGCCATATCCTGTCCGTGGGAGGCGTCGGGCATCGCGCATGGCGCCTCGATCGCCTGCGACGGCTGCTGCCTCACGGTAACCGGCGTCGAATCGTTCGGCGGGGGCTCGATCTTTCGTATCGACGTCTCGAACGAGACGTTGTCCAAGACGACGCTCGGCGGATGGGCCAGGGGCCGCAGGATCAATCTCGAACGCTCGCTTCGCTTCGGCGATGAAATGGGCGGCCATCTCGTTTCGGGTCATGTCGACGGCGTGGCACGCATCGAGAGCATTACGCCGGAGGGCTTTTCGAAGATCTTCGCCATACGCGCACCGGAAGAACTCGCGAAATTCATCGCGCCCAAGGGGTCCGTCGCTCTCGACGGCGTGTCGCTCACCATCAATGACGTGAGCGGCTCGCTTTTCACCATCAACCTCATTCCAACCACACTCGAAGTCACCGTATTCGGTGAGAAGCAGCCGGGCGACGCCATCAACATGGAAGTCGACCTCATCGCCCGCTATGTGGGGCGGCTGCTCGGACAACAGGCTGAAAACTCATGAAACCCGACCAGTTGCGCGTTCTCGACCCCGCCGCCATCCGCGGCCAGCTCGCTTCGATAGAGGAAATCCTCGAAGATGCGCGGCAGGGGCGCATGTTCATCCTCGTCGACGCCGAGGACCGCGAGAACGAGGGCGATCTCGTCATCCCCGCGCAGATGGCGACGCCCGATGCCATCAATTTCATGGCGCGCTTCGGGCGCGGGCTGATCTGCCTCGCGATCACGCCGGAACGCGCGGACGTGCTGCACCTTGAGCACATGGCGCGCTCGAACCGCTCGCGCAACCGGACCGCGTTCACCGTTTCGATCGAGGCGAAGGAAGGCATCACCACCGGTATTTCGGCCTTCGACCGCGCTCATACCGTCTCCGTCGCCATCAATCCCGAGAAGGATTTTCAGGACATCGTGAGCCCCGGCCACGTCTTCCCGCTCATCGCGCAGGAAGGCGGCGTGCTGGTCCGCGCGGGCCACACAGAAGCCGCCGTCGATCTTGCACGGCTTGCGGGGCTTATCCCGGCTGGTGTCATCTGCGAGGTGATGAACGACGACGGCACCATGGCCCGCATGCCGGACCTGCTCGCCTTTGCGCAACGGCACGGCCTCAAGATCGGGACGATTGCCGACCTCATCGCCTATCGCCGCCGCACCGAGAGCTTCGTGAAGCTCGTCGACGAGCGCAATATCACGAGCCCCTATGGCGGCGCGTTCAAGCTCCGCGTCTATGTGAACGAGGTCGACAACACCGAGCATCTTGCGCTCATCAAGGGCGACGTGTCCGGCCCCGAGCCGGTGCTGGTGCGCATGCACGCGGTCAACATTCTCGAAGATCTGTTCGGCATCGGCAGGGGCGACGACAACCGCCGCTCGCTCGTCGAGCGCGCGATGCGCCGCATCGGTCAGGAAGAACGCGGCGTGGTCGTCGTCATCCGCGACGTGCGCGAAGGCACGATCCGTTCGCGTCTATCGAGCATCGCCGCCATCGCCGAGGGCAAGGCGCCCGAGAACCGGCTCGTCGATTATGGCATCGGCGCTCAGATCCTGCTTGATCTCGGCGTCCGGAACATGGTCCTTCTTTCGAACTCGCCGACGCCGAAAGTCGTCGGTCTCGAAGGCTACGGCCTCAACATCATCGCGCGACGCCCCATCGAAGACCAATGACAAAGCCAATTCATATCCTCATCATCGAAGGCCGCTATTATAACCATATCGCGGATGCGCTGCTCGAAGGCGCGACGCGCGCGCTCGACGAGGCGGGCGCGACCTGGGAATTGAAGACGGTTCCCGGTGCGCTCGAAATCCCGCAGGTTCTGGCCCTCGCCAAGGACGCCGACCTGTTCGATGAGGGCGGCGACCGTCCTTTTCATGGTTGTGTGGCGCTCGGATGCGTGATCCGGGGCGAAACCTCGCATTACGACATCGTTGCAAACGAATCGGCGCACCAGCTTCTGTCCCTCTCGATCCGGCACGGCATTCCGTTCGGCAACGCGATCCTGACCGTCGAGAACGAGGCGCAGGCGCTGGCAAGGGCTGACGTCAGCCGCAAGAACAAGGGCCGCGAGGCCGTTCTGGCGTGTCTTGAGGTGCTCCGCCTCAAGCGGTCGTTTCGCCAGTTGGCGTGACGCTCAGCCAGAGCCGATCGGGGGATCCGACCTGATCGGGTGAACCCATCCGGGTGCCGCATTGAAAGTCCGGCGCTCTCTATTCTGGAACGCATTCCCGCCGCGCCCATGCGCATGGCGGTGTGATATGATCGGCGCGAGTTGCGCGGGCTGCTCGCGGCCTTGAACCGAAAGCTTGAACGATGGACTTGGAAGACGGTCACGAAGCAGGCCCGGTAGCGGACCTGCCCGAAGGACAGCCTCGAACGCGCGCGAGACTCGCCGCCGTGCAGGCGCTCTATCAGATGGAAATGACGCAGCGCGACCTTAGCCTCGTGCTTCAGGAGTTTCTCGGCCGCCGTTTCGAGACAGTGGAGATCTATGCGGGCGCGGACCGCCAATTCTTCCGCGATGTGGTCGAGGGCGTCGCGCGGGGGCAAGCGAAAATCGATCCCGAGATTGCGGGCTATCTGGCGTCGGGCTGGAAACTCTCGCGCATCGACAGCATCCTGCGGGCTATCCTGCGGCTTGGCGTTTACGAACTCACCGAGCGCGCCGACGTCCCCGCGCGCGCCGCCATCAACGAATATGTGGAGATCGCCAAGGATTTCTTCGGCGGCGAGGAACCCGGCGTGGTGAACGGCGTTCTCGACCGCGTGGCGCGGACAAGGCGTCCCGGCGAATTCGGCCGCAAGTCGGCCGGCAGGAGCGGTCCGGCAAAGAGATGATACGAGCAAGACCCGAGCCGCAAAAATCGGAGGCAAAAAGGCGCCCGCCTGCCGGGGCGTTTACGCTGCCGGGTCGGCCCGCGTCAAATCGGGTCCGATTGGACGCTGGGAGGGTAAGCCGATCGAACGCCAAATCCCGCGGCGTCGGGCCGCATCTGATCTACCGCACGAAGCCGTAGCGATGTGACATGCGCAGACTCGGTGAAAACGCTCTCATTGCTGAGGTTCTGTCTCCGCTCGCAACCAACCCCGGCGCGTTCGGCCTGTCCGACGACGCGGCGCATTTGTCGGCACTGCCACCGAGCGGGCTTGTGATAACGACCGATGCACTTGTCGCAGGCGTGCATTTCTTCGAGAACGACCATCCGGGCGACGCGGCTTACAAGGCCGTCGCGGTGAATGTGTCGGACCTCGCGGCCAAGGCGGCAAAGCCCTTCGCCTATCTCCTGACCCTCGCTCTTCCAGCCGCGCCGACCGAAGATTGGGCGCGCGCTTTCGCGGACGGCCTCGCCCGCGCGCAGTCGGCGTTCGGCATCAGCCTTATCGGCGGGGATACGGTGACAGCGAGGGGCCCGTGGTGGCTTTCGGTGACGGCGCTCGGCGAGGCGCCCGCGCGCCCGCTTCTGCGCGGCGGCGGCAAGCCCGGCGACGTGCTCTATGTCACGGGCACACTCGGCGACGCGGCGCTCGGCCTGAAACTGCGGATCGGCCTTGCCGACCTCGTCGGCGTGCTTTCGGCGGCTGAGACGGACCATCTCGCGCGCCGCTATCTTTATCCCGAGCCGCGCCTGTCGATGAGCGCCGCGCTTGTCGCGCACGCGTCGGCATCGATGGACATATCGGACGGGCTTGCGCTCGACCTCACGCGGCTTTGCGCAGCTTCGGGCGTGACCGCGACAGTCGACACGTCTGCGCTGCCGCTGTCTGAGGCTGCGCGAGCGGCCGTCACCGCCTGCCCTGCCCTCCTCGAAACGATTCTTACGGGCGGAGACGATTACGAGATCCTTGCCGCCGTGCCGCCAGACAGCAGCGCATCTGGTTTGGGACCACAGGCCCGCTCGCTCTCCTTCGAAGCCGCTGCCCGTGCCAGTGGCTGCCCCGTCTCGCGCATCGGAGCACTCGCGGAAGGCGCGGCGGCCCCGTCCTTCCTCGGCCCGTCTGGCGAGCCGCTCATCCTTTCGGCCAAAGGCTTCGAACATTTCTCACTTTGAGTTTTTCTCGGCAGCGCTTTCGCGGCAAAGTGCCGCTTCGGCTTCACAGCCGCCTCGCCCTTCGTTTCAACCCGCCCCCGGCCACACATGACACTCGAACTCGTTCGCCTGCCCTCCGCCGCGCCCGAAAAGCCGGTGCGGCTTCTGTTCGTCCACGGCATCTGCACCGGCGCATGGGTATGGCGGCAAAGCTTCCTGCCCTATTTCGCAAGCCTCGGCTATGACGCGTCGGCGCTCTCGCTCCGCGGACACGGCGAGAGCAAAGGTCGCGAGAGCGTGCGCAGCCTGAGCCTCGGCGATTTCGCCAACGATGTCGAATGGGCCGTAAACGAGATCGGCGGCCCGGTCGTCGTCGTGGGGCACTCGCTCGGCGGCGGCGTCGTGCAGAATTACATCAGGCGCGGCGGGCGCGCGGCGGGCGTGGTGCTGATGTGCGCCGCGCCGCCGCACGGGCTGATGCGCGCGTCGGCGGAACTGTTCATCCGCAATCCGGCGCTCTTTCGTGAGTTGCAGCGCGTGCTCGAACGCGGCATCCGCAACGCCAACCTCGACATCATCGAGGACGGCCTGTTCGCGGAACCGCCATCGCCCCAGCTCCGCCGCCTCTTCTTCGAGCGCATGGACGATATCGCCGAGACCGCGAGCCGCCAGCTTTACGGGTTCACATCCTTCGCGCCGCTGCCGTGGAGCATGCCGAAGCTGATGGTGCTCGGCTGCGAAAAGGACGAGTTCGTGCCGCCCGCCGATGTGCGTCTTACCGCGATCTATTACGGCGCGCGGTCGGTGATCGTGAAGGGCGGCGGCCATGCCATCATGATGGATTCGAACTGGCGCGATGCGGCGGAGCCGATCGCCAGCTGGCTCGATCGGGAATTTGGCGGCGGCATTTGAGCGGAGCTTTTTCGGAAGGCGGGCCATAAGGAGCCGTTAGCCGTGTTTCGGCTTCTCGCGCGCCTTGAATAAAACACGAACCGGCACAACCCTATCCTGCTAGGCTGACCGGCCAAAGGCCCGTCGCTCCTTTCCGCACAGGAGGCCACGCATGCCTAGACTCTTCACCGGACTCGAATTGCCTCACGATGTGGTCGGACACCTTTCCGGTCTCAGGGCTGGGCTATCCGGCGCGAGCTGGATCGACGCGGAGAATTATCACATCACGCTGCGTTTCGCGGGCGACATCACCGACGCGCAGGCGAACGACTTTGCGGACGCGCTGGCGGACATCCGCTTCGAAAGCTTCGACATCGCGGTTTCCGGCCTCGGGAGCTTCGGCGGAAACAAGCCACGCTCGCTTTGGGCGGGTGTGAAAGCGTCGCCGATGCTGGAGACGCTGCAAAAGGCGCACGAGCGGGCGGCGCGCGCGGCGGGCCTGCCGCCGGAGCCCCGCAATTTCACCCCGCATGTGACGCTCGCGCGGCTTCGTAATGTGAGCCCCTTCGCCGCCGCCGACTATCTCGCGCGCCATGGCGGCTTCACCTGCGAACCGTTCACCGTGAGCCGGTTCGTGCTGTTCTCGTCGCGGCCCAATCAGGGAGGCGGCCCGTATATCGTCGAAGAAGCCTACTCGGCGTGGGATGCACTTTTCGCGGAGGAGGAAGACGTGATCGCGCATCCTTACGGCCACCTCTTCCCGACTACGCAATCGCGCTGATAAGCCGGGAGGATGGGGCGCGGCGATGCGGACGGACGAAGCATCGAAAATGGCCGCCAGCCGCAACAATCACGCGGTGACGATGGAACCTTGGCGCGCGCCGCGAACTTTGCTGAAAAAACATCAAGGGCGTTTTCGCGCGGCGATCCTGTCGCAGCGATCGCGCTTGAAAAACGGAGGAGAACGAGGCCCGACGCGGCAATGAAGCTGCGAAAGAGCCTCAAGGATGGTGGAGCGATGAGCGTGAGCGGGAGTTGTCTTTGCGGGAGCGTACGCTATGAGGTCGAACGCCTCGACGCACCGATCCGCGTCTGTCACTGCCGGAGCTGCCGGAAAGCGCATGCCTCGGCGTTTAACGTCTCGGCCAAGGTGGCGCGCGAGCATTTCCACTGGATAGCGGGCGAGGACAAGCTCACCTGCTACGAATCCTCGCCGGGAAAATTTCGCCGCTTTTGCTCGATCTGCGGTTCGCAGATTGTCGCCGAGTATCCCGACAAGCGTTATGTGACACTGCGGGTGGCGACGCTCGATGACGATCCCGAGGCTCGCCCGAGCCAGCACATGTGGCTGTCGCACGCCGTGCCGTGGGCTGAGCCGGGAAACGCGATCCCGGCTTACGAAGAGTGGCACGAAGACGTGGAAACGCCAAAAGAAGCGGAAGCTACCACGGTTGGCCGAACCTGCAGCGTTTAGCCATAAAGCGGGCGCAGCGCTACAGGTTCGTATTGTCCATCAGCTGTCTGCGTGGAATACCGCTCCCCATGGGAGCGGTCAGTCGACTGGAAGGCGATTGCCGAACGCCACCCGATTCGTCAGACCGCAGCGGCGTGCCGCAGCTCCTGGTTCTGCTGAAGGTAGTCGTCGAACACGGAGCACACGACGCGAAGCGCGGGCCGCGCCGCATCCGGAACGCGCACCTTGCCGCCGTCGATTTCGCAAAGGCCCTCGTCCTGCAGCGCGCGAAGCTGGGCAAGCTCGTCGTAGAAATCGTCGCGGTTCGGCGCGTAAAGGCGGCGCATCTCGTCGAGGTCGACTTCCATGTCGCACATCAGGCGTTCGATGATCGCCGAACGCAGCTTGTCCTCGCCGCGGAACGTCACGCCCTTCGCCACCGGCAGCTCGCCCGAGTTGACCGCGCGCGAGTAAGCGCCCGTCTCGACGATATTCTGCATGTAGCCGTCAGGCGTCTGGGAGATGGCGCTCGCGCCGAATGCCACGATGGCGCCCGCCAGGTCGTCTGTATAGCCCTGGAAATTGCGGTGCAGGCGGCCTTCGCGCAGCGCGATCGCCATGCTGTCCTCGGGCCGCGCGAAATGGTCGAGGCCGATACGGACGTAACCGGCCGCTTCCAATGCGTCGCCCGCAGCCGTCGCCTGCTCGAAGCGCATCAGCGCCGTCGGCAGAGCGTCTTCGGGGATCATGCGCTGGTTCTTCGCCATCCACGGAACATGCGCATAACCGAACAGCGCAATGCGGTCCGGCTTGAGCGTCGCAGCCTGTTCGACGGTGCGGGTGAGCATCTCCGCTGTCTGATGCGGCAGGCCATACATGAGGTCGAAGTTCAGACCCTTCACGTTCTGCTCCTGCAGCATGCGGATCGTGCCTTCGATGACATCCATCGGCTGGACGCGGTTGATCGCTTCCTGAACCGTGGGATCGAATTCCTGAATCCCGAGGCTCGCGCGGGTGCAGCCGATCTTGCCGAGCGCGTTCGCGTTGTCCTGGGTGAAGGTGCGCGGATCGATCTCGACCGCGATTTCCGCGTCGGGCAGAATGTCGAAACGGCTCGCCACCGCCTCATGGATGCGCACCATATCCTCGCCGTTCAGCGCCGTCGGCGTGCCGCCACCCCAATGGATGTGACGCACCTTCATGCGCTTCGGAAGCTTCGCGCTCGCGAGGTCGATTTCCTTGATGAGCGTGGCGACGTAGTCCGTTACCGGCGAATAGCGCGCGATGACGCGCATGTTGCAGCCGCAATACCAGCACATGCTCCGGCAGAACGGAACGTGAAGGTAAAGCGAAAGTTCCGTCTCGGGATCGAGCCGCGCGAGCCACGAGCCGTAGCGCTTGGCGTCGACCTCGCCCGTGAAGTGTGGCGCGGTCGGATAGCTCGTGTAGCGGGGAACCCGCGCGTGGAAGTATTTCGCGATACCTGGAATCATGATGCTAATTCCCGTTGACGGTGGCTGCGGGGGGCGTGTTCTGCTTTTTGGGCCGCGCTTTTCGGCCATGCAATTTCGAAGATGCAGGCGCTGCCGCCCATCGCTTCGCACTCGATCTCGCGGACGGTGGTGTTGCGGCTGACGAGCGTCTCGAACAGGCGCTGGAACGTGCCAGCATAAAAATCGCATTGTGGTTCGGCGCCGTGACGGCCACGGCAAAGCGGACAATTCGCGATGGAAACAAGCACGGGATAATCGGCCTTCGCCTCGAAGGTGCCGCTTCCCGCGAACGTCCAGGAGTGCTTGCCGATGGCCGAAAGCAAGGTGCGCGCGGCCATGCGCGGCGGCAGGCGCTTCAGCACGAACTGGGCGAATTTCGGAATGCGGCGCGCGAGCAGATAGTCGCCCGTGCGCAGTCCAGCCTCGAAGGATATCCTCTTCGCGTCTTCCCCGGCCAGCCCCTCGAACAGCGCGGTTTGCAGCGCGCCGACTTCCGTTTCCGGAACCATGCTTTCAGGCGGGGTAACGAGGCGCGTCTCAAGCTTCGCGCGGGCGAAAACTTCCAGAGCCGCATCGTCGCCAAGCCGCTCCCGAAGCGTCTCGGCGACCCGGATTATGGCATTGGGGCCGATAAGGCCCGCATTCGCATGCGCCATAAAGCGCGCCTTCTTGTTATATGGCAACCGGGCGCAGCCGCAAGCGGTGCGCGGCACAGGATGCCGTTTTGTGTCAGTCTGGCTTGACAAGGCAGGTGTCAAGCAAACCTTACTCCTACTGAATAGCAGCGTTTTGACTTAGATCAAGATTTTTTCGAGAATAATCTGCGGGAGGGTCGAAAAGTCCTTGCGAAGGCTTCTCTGAAGGGTATCCGCGCGTTTGTCGATCTGAAAGCTTCACGCACCTGAATTTGAGGCATTTCTCGCAGCGACACGGCTTTTTCTTCGCGCCGAGACGGCCCTAGCAATCGCGCATTTTTCTTGCAAAATCAAGCGCGGTTTTGATGCGACGCGCAAGCGCACGCCCCGATTGTGTCGGCAAGGCGCCGTCGGAAGCTGGGGCTGACCTTGATCGGCACTCGCCTCAAGCTTGTCCCGCATGAAGCAAAGCGCGCAATCGCGACGACTCTACCTTCTCCGAACGCATCGCGGCGCGCCGTCGTCACGCTCCGCTTTGTAAAACGACACAGAAAGGCGCACCGCGCTTTGTCGCGGGTGTCTCTAGCGCGCGCGTGAAAAAGGGTACCGCGTCACTTAGGCGATTGGAGCCGTCGGGAACCGCAAAACCGCGATTGACCTAAGCTTGCTCGTCGTCGGTCTCGAAGCCGCGAAAAGCCCATCTCGTGGCCAGGCCGAAGAGAAAAAGCGCGAGCGGAGGGCCAAAAAGCACGACCGGAATGCCGAGCAGCTCCTGCCGGGTTTCGCCGTTGATGAATTCGATGGCAAAATAGAGGGACCAGCCCATGATCCAGGCAGCGGAGGCCAGGATCCAGAGCCGGATCATGCCGCGCCGCCAGTTGATCGGAGGCGCCTTCTCTCTTTCGAGATTGAACCGCCGGTTTTGCATCATTTCTAGCCTCACTTTTTCAGTGAAACGCGGTCGCCAACCTTAAGCCCGAGTTTCTTCGCCTGCCCTGCCCCTATTTCGAGCACACGCGACGCGGGCCGACGCGAAGATATCACGTCGGTTGAAAATGGCTCGGCGTTCTGCGCGATGGAGACAACCCGCCAGTCGTCCCCGATGAAAACCATGTCGAGCGGGATGAACGTGTTCTTCATCCACATCGTGATCTCGCGCTCCCGGCCGAACAGAAAAATCATGCCGTGATTGTCCGGCAGCGAGCGCCGGAACATAAGCCCCTGTTCGCGCTTCGGATCGGTGTCGGCAATTTCGACATCCAGAAGCACGGGCCCATTCGCGGTCTCGATCGTCAGGCTCGCTTGATTGAAAATCACGTCTCCAAATGCTGGCGCCATGATTGCCCGGCTGAGAACAGGAGAACTCAAAAAGAGAAGGGCCGCAAGCGCGGCCCTCGTAATATTTGGTCGACCCTTGGTCATGGGGTCATGATCCCTTAATGCGAGGACGGATAGCCCATCGTGCCGTCGGGACGAAGCTCCGCAGCCATGAGGCCTTTGTCGCCATGGCCATAACGCACCTGAACGATTTGTCCAGGACGAAGCTCGGCAAACCCGAAGCGACGAAGCGTCTCCATATGGACGAAGATGTCTTCCGTCCCGGCGCCACGGGTGAGGAACCCGAAGCCCTTGAGGCGGTTGAACCACTTCACCATGGCCCGTTGCCAATCGCTTTCCGGAACCACATGGACGTGTGTCCGCTGGGGCAGTTGCGAGGGATGGATGGCGGTACTCTCGTCCATCTCGATCACACGGAACGCCTGAAGTCCGCGGTCGCGCCGCAGGACTTCGCAGACAATTCGGGCGCCTTCATACGCAGTCTGATAGCCGTCCCGCCGCAGTACGGTAACGTGAATCAGGATGTCGGGCAGACCACCGTCAGGGACGATGAAGCCGAAGCCCTTAGACACGTCGAACCACTTGATGTGGCCTGCGATCACGAAGACGTCTATGCTTGGTTGCTCTGCGATGTCGTTAAAAGAGGTAATGGTTGGAGGTAAATTGTCCCCCATTTTGTAGTCCCCCGCTTCACTGAAAAACGTGGCGCCCGCAAAGATCTCGCCCAAGACCTCAACGCCCGCCAACTCACATCCGAAACATAACATTCCACGCCAGCGAGGCTAGAGAAAATTAACTCTTTCCCCAACACGCGACGCGGTCCGCCTTGCCTGCCGCTGGCCCTCACCGCGGCAAGTGATTGATATTCCGTGCTAAACTTTGACAAAAATGTGACATAAATCCACATAGACCGCGAAGCCGGACCTTTCGCAAGGCTTTCTTAACATTTGGCGAGGGACGAAAATCCACCCTGGAGCGGAAACACGGCCTGCGAATCAATGGCATGCCGCTTCGGCCATCGATTGCGGCGCCTCACTATCCACACCTGTTGAAACGCGCACCTGCATAACGGTCATGATTGTATCCTAAGCGCTCAAACGGGTTGCGGCACCCGCCATCGTGCCTAAATGACGGTCAAGCTGGAGGCTCGAAATGAAATATCTGCACACCATGGTCCGCGTCAGCGACCTCGACCGATCGCTCGACTTCTACGTGAACAAGCTCGGCCTGAGGGAGGTGCGCCGACTCGAACGGCCCGAGGGACGCTACACGCTCGTGTTCCTCGCCGCGCCGGGAGACGAGAGCGCGCTTGTGGAACTCACTTATAACTGGGACCCCGAGGAGTATGGCGAGGGGCGTAATTTCGGTCACCTTGCCTACGAAGTCGAAAACATCTACGAGACGTGCCGGCGTCTTGCCGACGCAGGCGTGACGATCAACCGCCCGCCGCGCGACGGGTACATGGCCTTCGTCCGCTCGCCGGACAACATCTCCATCGAACTCTTGCAGAAAGGCGCGCCTCTCGCGCCCGCCGAACCTTGGAAATCATTGCCGAACATCGGCAAGTGGTAAGGAGACAGTGTCGTCATGATACGCCAAGACTACGCTGCAGGGCTGAAAGTCCTGCATTGGGTGATAGCCGCCCTTATATTTTTCATGCTCTATCTCGGCTGGACGATGGGCGGCATCGAAAACGTCGTGGAGAAGATCCAGGCTTACAATCTGCACAAGTCGCTCGGATTCACCATCCTTGCGCTGATGGTGCTGCGCGTCCTGTGGCGTGCGTTCACGGCGACGCCGCCTGAGCCCGCCACCATGTCCGGGCTGGAGAAGCTCGGCGCGGCGCTTGCCCATCTCGCGCTTTACGGCCTCGTTTTCCTGATCGTGCTGTCCGGGTGGGCGCTTATCTCCACGTCTGACAAGCCCTCCCTCCTGTTCGGTCAGCCCTTCCCGCTTCTTCCCTGGTTCGTCGCGCTCGGCCCCGACGAGAAGAAGAGCATCCATCACGCGCTGGAAGAGGTGCACGAGTTCGCCGCTTTCGGTCTCGCCGGGGTGATCGGTCTGCACGTGCTGGCGACGATCTGGCATGTAATCAGGCGTGACGGCATCTGGTCGCGCATGGCGCCGCGCTTTCTCGGCGGTGGCGTCGCGGTGGCGTTCGCCGTGACGGCGGGCGGCGCGGTCGCGCTGCTTGGAGCGCATGACGCGCGGGCGAGCGAATGGAGCGTCGATCCCCAGAAGAGCGCCATCGCCTTCGAGGCGAACGGCAGCGGCTTCGTCACGAAAGGCACGTTCAAGACATTCAAGTCCGAAGTGGAGTTCGATCCGTCCCTGCCTGAGCAGACATCGGTCCGGGTTCTGATCGACGTGAAAAGCGTGGACACGGGCCAGAGCGACGTCGACCAGACGCTTCTTTCGCCGGACTTCTTCGACCCCGCACGCTTTCCAACCGCGGAGTTCGTCGCGAGCGGCGCGAAACCGGCCGGGAAAGGCAAATACGTGCTCGAAGGCCGTCTCACTCTGAAGGGCGTCGCGAAGCCTGTCTCCCTGCCGTTTACGATTGCCACGACGAACGGCGCGGCATCGGTGAAGGGCGAGACGATCATCGACCGCCTCGAATTCGGTGTCGGCCCAAAATCGGTTGCGGGTTACGCGGTCGAGAAGGACGTGAAGCTTTCTATCGACCTTGCCGCTCTGAAGCTCACGAATTAGCCAAAAGGCGGGCGGCGGGAGACCGCCGCTCCCTTGATTGCGGCCGAGCGCGTCATAAGCTAAGTGAATTGCGTCAGAAGCGCTTGAGTTGTCAGAGTGTCCATGGATACGCGCCGCCCTACACTGATTTCGGTCGTCCTTCCCGCCTATAATGAAAGCGAAGGACTGCCCATCGTCGTCTCCTCGATTCTTCATGCGCTCGCAAATACCGGCTTCGCCCATGAGATTCTGGTGGTCGACGACGGCAGCACGGACGGCACGCGCGAAGTGATGCTCGATCTCTGCGCGAAGCAGCCCGCTCTGCGCTACATCCGCTTTTCCCGAAATTTCGGCAAGGAAGCCGCGCTGTCGGCGGGGCTCAAGACTGCGGCGGGGGACGCCGTCATCCTGATGGATTCGGACGGTCAGCATCCCCCGGCCCTCATCTCGGTATTCCTCGACAAGTGGAGCGAAGGGGCCGAGGTGATCGCGGGCGTGCAGAACGAACGCCTCGAAACGTGGCTGAAGCGCCGTTTCAAGGCAGGGTATTATTGGCTGATGCAGGCCGGCAGCCATGTGGTAATCCCGCCCGACGCGGGCGACTTCCGGCTTTTGGACCGCAAGGTGGTCGACGCGATCAACGCGCTGCCGGAGCGGAACCGGCAGATGAAAGGGCTTTTCGCCTGGGTCGGCTTCCGCACGGTGCTCGTGCCTTTTCAGCCGGAACCGCGCGTTGCGGGCGTCACCAAGTTTACATGGCGGCAACTTTTCAAGCTCGCCTTCACCGGGCTCACCTCGTTCAGCGTCGTGCCGCTGCGGCTTGTTTCGCTGACCGGGCTCGTCATATCGAGCACCGCATTTCTCTATGGCTGCTACCTGCTGTTCGAGCATTACGTGCAGGGCAGCCGCGTGCCGGGCTGGCCGACGCTCGCGGTCGGCATGATGTTTCTCTCAGGCGTTCAGCTTCTCGCGCTCGGTATCATCGCGGAATATCTCGGACGCACCTTCGAGGAAGCCAAGCAACGCCCCATCTACATCGTTGCGGAAGACAGCCGCGTGAAGTCGCCGCCGCGTGCGGCCTCCCCCGTTTACGACGCGACCGCTCTGGTCGTGGAGGCACAATCTTCCGGAACGGACAGGCGCCTGTAATGCGGCAGATCGCGATCTTCGTCGCTGTCGGCTGCGCCGCCGCGCTCACGCATCTCGGCGTCGTGGCGCTCGTTGTCGAGCTTTTGAGCCTAAAGCCGCTCGCCGCAAACGCGATCGGCTTCGGTGTGGCTTTTTTCGTCAGTTTCGCGGGCCATTCGCGCTTTACCTTTCCTGTGTCCCGTGAGAGCCTTGCCGTCGCCCGGCGACGCTTCTTCGCGGTCGCTTTCGCCGGGTTCGCAATCAATCAGGCCGCCTACGCCGAGCTCTTGCGCGTATTCGGTCCGACCTATTACCTTCCGATACTTGCGGCCGTGATTTTGGGTGTCGCTGTCGCCACTTTCCTCCTCTCGAAGCTCTGGGCCTTCGCTCAGCCGCAAGGCTAGCTCTTATGAAAAACATCATCATCAACGCGGACGACTACGCGCTGGACGAACGTGTGGACGCAGCGATCCTCGAACTGGCTGGCAAGGGTGTCGTGACCGCCGCGAGCGCCATGGTGCTTTCGCCCCGATGGATGGTTGCGGCGCGCTCATTACGGACCGCGCCACTGTCCCGCGGCCTTCATCTCGACCTCACCAGCCCGTTCGTGGAAGGCAAGAGGCCGAACCATCGCCTGTCGACGCTCATCGCATTGGCGCATGCTCGCCGCCTCGATCTGAAGCTCGTGCGTCAGGCCATCGCGAAACAGCTTCTCATCTATGAAGAAGGCATGGGCGCCCCGCCGCAGTTCGTCGACGGTCATCAGCACGTGCATCATCTTCCCGGCGTGGCGGAAGTTCTCGTCGATGTCCTGTCAGACCGCTACGCGGGCAATGCGCGGCTCGTTGGCCTTCGCATCTGCACGCCGAAGGTCAAGCGCGGTACAAAAGCGGCGGTGATCGCGCGGACGGGGGCGGTGCGGCTGTCGAAGCTCGCCGAAGAGCACGGACACATCACCAACACGGATTTTGCGGGCGTTTACGACTTCTCCGAAACGGCGAGCCTTCCGCAACTCTGGCAGGGATGGCTCGAAAGTGCCGCAGGCGCGTGGCCTCTCATCATGTGCCATGTCGCCAAGCCGGGCGGCGGCGATGGGGAAGGCGATCCCATCAGAGCCGCCCGCATCCGCGAATATGACTGGCTGCGCAGTCCAGCCTTCGCGGCGCTCAGCCAGCGGGCCTCGGCGACACCGGCAGGCTGGCCTCAGGCCTGATCCGCGGCATTCTTGGCGGCAGGCCAGGTTCGAGAGACTTCCCTTCGAGGCGCGCACGGACTTCCCTCACCGCGCCTTCCACCGGCTTGAATTCGAACCGTACCAGATGCCTGCCGGACGGCACCTGCACCGCGCGGAACAGCACATTCGCGCGGTAGATGTCCGTCGGCTTGCCATCGACAGTGGCGAACCACCATGGGTGCCAGTTGTCGTTCAGCACGACGAAGCCGGGCGCGGACGTCTCGACCTCTATCTCGACGACGGTATTCCGATAGCTGCGCAGGGACGTCCGCGCCTCAGGCATCGACACGGGCTTCGGCGGCAGCACGACCGTCTGCGGCCGCTCGGCGTGGAAGAGCACCGTGCGCCGCGGATCGAAGACGGGCCAGCGGCCATCCTTCTTGAGCTGCGCGAAATTCGCGGGCTGCCAGTCGAAGGCGAAAAGCACGCGTGGCAGCGCGCGGGGATTCTCGTAGATGTAGGCGTCCTTCGTATGCGCGACGAGCTTCAGATCGCCCGGCTTCAACTGCTTGTCGAGATGTTCGATCGGCTCATCGATGGCGATGTAGCGAATGCCCATCATGTCGGCGAGGGTCGAGCGGTAGGACGGAAACAGCCGTGTGAAGTCGCGCTGATAGGTTTCGGCGGTCGTTTCCACATCGCCCATCGCTTCCACGAACTCCGCGATGCGCAGCGGGTTATAGCCGAGCGAGTGGTCGAAGCCGTGCACGAGGCTCGTGTTGGGCCACTCGAAGCCGAGGCCGACCATTTCCACGCGGTCACGCCGATCTGAACCCGGCCGCTGTGAAAGCCGCTCCTTCAGGAGAGCGAGCGTGTCGTTCTTCGAATCCACGCGCAACTCGTCATAGGTGGACGGCGGCAACGCGGTTGAGCGGTTGGGACCGTTGTTGATGACGAGATCGGCGGTCATGAAACCGCCAAGCGCGAGCACGGCCAGAGCGCCCTGGCCTGCGGCGTGTCTGCGCGCAAAGGCGAGCGTGCCCCACGCGACGGCGAACACCGCGAGCGCCAACGCTACCGGCTCCATCGCATCGAGAAGATGTTCATGAAAGGCCGCGACGCCGAGACCCGTGAGGCACAAGCCCCCGACCGCGACCGCAAGCCACTTCGTCTGCTCCCGCGTCAGCTCATCCGCGCCGGTGAGGACACGGTGCAGCATGTAGCCGCCAAGAATCGCCGTCATGGCGCAGAGCGCATAGGTCGCGTCGGCGGGCCTGCGGAACATGTCGACGCCGGGCAGATAGTAATAGAGGAGCGTGAAAGCGCCGGTGTAGCGGCCCAGCGCGTACAGGAGAAGGCCGGTGATGGCGAGGGTGAAGAACCGGATTTCCCGCGCGAAGATGCGCCCCTTGAGGAAGCCTACGCCCAGCAGCAACAGCACCGGCAGCGCGCCGATATAGAGCTGGCCCATGTTTTCGGTCATCGCCAGCCAATCGGCCGGCCATTCGATGCTCGCAGGGCCCCAATAGGGCTCCTCGGTCTTGACGCCGAAAAGATCCGGGATGAGCGTCGTGAGAAGCGACGCCGGGTGCAAGGCGCCGCGTGCGGCCTCGTCGAACGGAATTTCGGGCCGGTTCGAATGTTCCACGAAAAGGAACGCAAGCAGGATCGGCCCCGCCGCGATGAGCGTGGCGGCGATGGTTCCGCCCGCGAGCGGAAGAATGCTCTGACGCACCGCCGGCCAGAAGCGCGGCGACGCGATCCAGTGATGGACTGTGTAGCCAAGGAGCACATAGGCGCCGATCAGCGCGATCTGTCCGGGCTGGATGATCATGCCCGAAGCGGCAACACCGGCAAGCGTGCCATAGAGGATCGATTTGCGGTCGAGCGCGCGCGCCAGAAGCCACAGGCAGAGCATGAAGAACGCGAAGGCTTCGATCTGCGCGATGTGCTGGATGCGCCAGATTGCCGAGCCGCCAAAAGCCGCGCCGAGCGCGGCAACCGTCGCCGCTGCCGGATGCCAGCCCCGGTCGCGGAACAGCATCAGCACCGAGAATGCCGCGATCCCCAGCAACAGAAAGCAATAAAAATCGAGTTGCCTGAAGCTCGGGGCCGGGTCAAGGTAGGCGAGAAGGAAGGCTGGCGAGAAGATCAGCGATTGCGGATCGGCGATCTGGGGCGATCCGCCGAAAACATTGGGCGCCCAGAATGGCGATTGCCCCGTATGGAGCGCGTTCGCCAGAAACTGAAGCTGCGGCTGAAAATGTGCCTTCGCGTCATAGGGGATCGTGACATCCCCGGACAGCCATGGCCACGAGAAGATGAGCCAACCGAACCCGACCGCGATGAATGCCGCAGCGTAGCCGCCGAGATACCGTAACTTCATGTGACTGCCGATCCGGAATAAGAAGGATGCGCGCTTGTGCAACCCTAATTTGTCTTTTTTTGTAACGAACATTCTGACGCTTCCGCGACAGAGGTTTTTCGTCGTCAAAATTCCAACAACCGGGAGCCGGGAGCCTTGCGCGAAGATGGCCTTTCGGTTGTGGCAATATGAGGGCCTTTTTAGAAGGCTTCAAAAAAAGAATGCGGCGACTTTGCGTCTGTTTTCTTAATGCGACGTGCGGGCGCGTTCAATCGTACCCGAAAGCCGCCCCGCCGAGCCGCCGGTGGGCGGGCCGACCTCTCCCATAGCCATCGGCCCGTAGAAAAAGATGCGGAAGGAACGCCAAAAAACCGCGCATCTGGGCTTGCAGGCGCTTCGCTGATCGCTATAGTGCAGCCTCGCGCTGCTTCGGCTTCGGTTTGTCCGGCGCGTCTGGAGAGGTGGCCGAGTGGTTGAAGGCGCACGCCTGGAAAGTGTGTAGGCGGGAAACCGTCTCGAGGGTTCGAATCCCTCTCTCTCCGCCAGATCTCATCGCCTCCCCCCTGCTTTCCCCCGTTGCTCCCGAGCTGGCTTAAAAAGAGTCGCGGTTTCGCCGCCACTGACAAAGCACGCCAACCGCTTGGACCGGCTCATCGGGATAAGCAAAGGCGATCTCATTCCTGCGTCTTTTCTTCAAAAAATTAGATCGATCTTTCGCATCGCGCTGTTTATTACTTCACATAGGTGTCATAAATATCGCCGATATTGAAGCGTTTCGGGGCCCGTCTTACCGCAAGGGATTGCGGTATTACTTTCTTGTGTCCCCTCGGGCTTCTCGCTTTACAACAACAAACCGCCTAAATATATCAAGAGCCCGCACAGACGCGGGGCGAAAACCCGGGATGAACAATCTCCCCTCCTGCCCCAGGAAAAACGGACAGAAGCACCCATGAACAACGTTCTCATCATCGGCGGCGGCGCGGCCGGCGCGGTAGTGACCAAGAAATGCGCGATGAATCGCGACGTTTTCGACGGGACCATTCATCTTGCGTCGCGCACCCTGTCGAAATGCGAAGCGATCCAGAAGCAGTGCGCGAGTGAAATCGAGATTTCGCAGATCGATGCGGACGATACCGCCGCGGTGGTGAAGCTGATCGAACGGGTCAAGCCGCGCCTCGTCATCAACATGGCCCTGCCCTACCAGGATCTTACGATCATGGAAGCCTGCCTCCAGACGGGCGTCGATTACATCGACACGGCGAATTACGAGCCAAAGGACGAGGCGAAGTTCACCTACAAATGGCAGTGGCCGTTCGATGAAAAGTACAAGGCCAGGGGCAATCTCGCCGTGCTCGGCTGCGGTTTCGACCCCGGCGTGACGAACGTGTTCTGCGCCTACGCGCAGGAAAGCCTGTTCGACGAGATCCACGAGATCGACATCATCGACTGCAACGACGGCAGCCACGGCAAGAGCTTCGCGACCAACTTCAACCCGGAAATCAACATCCGCGAAGTGACCCAGCGCGGCAAATATTGGGAAAACGGCGAGTGGATCGAAATCGACCCGCTCAGCATCTCCCGTATGATCGATTATCCGGAAGTCGGCCCGCGCAAATCCTACCTCATCTACCACGAGGAGGAAGAATCGCTCGTCCAGAACATCCGCGGTCTGAAGCGAATCCGCTTCTGGATGACGTTCTCCGACAACTACATCAAGCACCTCGACGTGCTGCAGAGCATCGGCATGACGCGCATCGATCCCGTCAAGTTCAAGGGCATCGACATCATCCCGATCGAATTCCTGAAGGCGCTTTTGCCCGAGCCATCCTCGCTCGCCCCGGACTATACGGGCAAGACCTCCATCGGCACCGTGATCAAGGGCGTGAAGGACGGCAAGCCCCTCACGAAGATCATCTATAACGTCTGCGATCACGCCGAGAGCAACCGCGAAGTCGGCGCGCAGGCCGTGTCCTACACGACGGGCGTCCCGGCGGTGACGGCTGCCATCATGATTCTGAAGGGCATCTGGAGCGGCAAGGGCGTGTTCAACATCGAGCAGATGCCGCCGAAGCCCTTCCTCGAAGAGCTTGCGAAGCAGGGCCTTCCCTGGCACGTGAAAGACGCGCCCGAGTTCCCTTGCTGACGGAGAGAGCATGACGCTTCTGGACCTGCTGGCCGACATTCCGACGCCGGCTTACGTCGCCGATCTCGCGCGCCTCAAAGCCAATCTGGCGACGGCCGCCAGGGTGCGCCGCGAGACCGGCACCACCGTGCTTCTCGCCACGAAGGCGTTTGCGATGCCGACGTTGTTCCCGCTGTTCCGGGACACGCTCGACGGCAACACCGCGAGCGGCCTGTTCGAGGCGCGCATGGGGCGCGAGGAATTCGGCAAGCAGGTCCACGTCTATTCGCCTGCTTACAAGGAGAGCGAGTTCGACGAGATTCTCGGACTCGCGGACGACGTCTATTTCAATTCGGCGGAGCAGGTGGCGCGCTATCTGCCCCGCGCGAAGGCTGCGGGCCGCAAGGTCGGCCTGCGCATCAATCCCGGGTTCTCGAATTCGACGGTCGGCGGCGATCTCTATAATCCCTGTTCGTCGGGCTCGCGCTTCGGCGCGCCGGAGCACACGCTCGGCGATATCCCGTGGGGCGACATCGACATCCTGCACGCACACGCGCTGTGCCAATCGGGCCACGCGGCGTCGATCGGCCTGATCGAACGGATTGCGGGCGCGTTCGGGCATCTCGTCAACAAGGTGAGCGCCGTCAATTTTGGCGGCGGCCATTATTTCAACGATCCCGCCTATGACGTCGATGCGCTCGTCGCGGCGCTGAACCGGTTCCGCGACACGTTCCCGCATGTCGAGACCATCATGGAGCCCGGCGGCGCGCTCGTGATGGACGCGGGTTATCTCGTGGCGACTGTCCTCGACGTCTACCGCAACGACAAGACGATCGCGATTCTCGATGCTTCCGCGCCCTGCCACATGCCGGACGTACTGATCGCGGGCTGGCATGCGCCCGTCATCGGCGCGGGCGGACCGGGCGAGAAGCCGCACACCTATACGCTGGCGGGCAACACCTGCATGACCGGCGACATCATCGGCGAATATTCCTTCGACGCGCCTCTTAAGCCCGGGGACCGCGTGATCTTCGGCGATCAACTGCAATACAGCTTCGTTCAGGCGAGCACGTTCAACGGTGTGCCGTTGCCCGATTTTTACGCGCTGCACGAGGATGGCAGCACCGAGCGCCTCAGCCGCTTCTCTTATGACGATTTCCGCTCAAGGCTCGGCAACGGAGCCGCCGGGTAACGGTGCGATGTTCCCCGCCGACGCCTACGACATCCTTAACCTCAGGCTGAAACAGGGCCTGCGGCGATATTGTTATCCACCATGTCACCAAATATATGCATGGTTTCGCTCATGGTCGTCATGCGGTGGCGCCTCCTTAAGTCGCTCTGCCGCCCCATTTTTTGAGGTTTGAACGATGTCTGGCAAAACGCGCAGCACGAATGCGGCCATCCTTGCGATTTTAGCCGTCGGTGCGGGCATTCTTCTGCTCGCAGGACGTCAGGATGGCATAAGGCCCTGGGACAGGGATGTCGCCTTCGTCGCCGGTGCGGGCGGATTTTCAGCCGAAGGCAGCGTCAAGGATTACAAGAGCGTCGTCCGCTTCAACCCCGAGGCGCCTGAGCAAGCCTTGATCGAACTGACGCTCAACATGCGCAGCACCACGACTGGCTTTAGGGCGGCGGACGAAGTTGCCCTCTCGGAAGAGTTTCTCGATGTCGAACGCCATCCAACAGCGAAGCTGATCGCAAAGGGCGCAAAGCCTGTCGGTGACGGCAAGTATGTCGTCGATGCCGAACTGACGTTGAAGGGTGTGACGAAGACCGTAAAGCTGCCGCTCGTGGTCCAGATCAAGGAGGGCGCCCCTGTCCTTAAAGGTTCGGCGCCGGTGAATCGTCTGGAGTTCGGCGTCGGAAAGGAAACCTACAGGGGCTACGCCCTCGACAAAGAGGTTCAACTCGCGTTCGCCCTCGTCGGCGAGAAGCTTGCGGACGCGATCACACCGCCTAAGCCGTAAAATCGTCGCCCTTATGGAGCGGCGATTTTGAATCGGGCTCACCTTTGTGGCGAGTGCGTTACTGGTTTCAATTTCCTCCCGGCGAGATCAAACCGCTGCCCTTGTCTCTGCTTCTGCGCGACGGAACGACGATCCGAGCGGACGAAGCCGCTTGAACTAACCTGCTGAAGGTGAAGCATCACGGCTACTCGCCCGGCTGGCAGCGTTAGGACGAACTCATCGCACCGAGACGGATCAAGCCGTTCGCGCTCGAATACCCGCGCTCACTTCACAAAGCCTACGACCGGCATCTGCGCGATCCCGCCCGCTCTTCTCAAGGAGCTGCACGGGAGATCGAGATTTCGCGCCTCTCGCTGGCCCACGGGGGAAGCCGCTGTCGCGCGATGAAAACCGGCGACGCAATTAATTGCGCGATACTCCAAACTGGCAATATTCCGCATTGGCATGCTCAGCTGCCCGCCATTCCGTAGAAGTACTTTTTGCCATCAGGCGAAACCGGGAAAATATTAGCGAATGCCGCGACTTGGTTCCGTTTATATTGAAGCGAAGTGAAAATAGTGCGAAGCTTCGGCCATCAAACGCATGTTCGATCTGATCAAGAATGCAAGAAAAAATGAACGCTCTTCGCAGATGAAGGGCAGAATTATTTTCTGCATCCTTGTAATTATGACTCAAAAGAGAACAACCGATGGCCGATACACCTGTCAATACTGCGCTGGGTGACGTTGCCGCGAGACAACTAGCCAACGCCACAAAGACTGTTGCCCAGTTTTCCCGCATCACGCCGCGCTGGCTCGTCCATTGCTTGCAATGGGTGCCCGTGGAAGCTGGCATCTATCGTCGCAACCGCGTCAAGGAATCCCGCGACATCGCGGTCGACTGCTCCCAGCGCGACGAACGGACGCTGCCGCAGACATTCGTGGATTACGAAGAGCATCCCCGCGAATATTATCTGAGCGCGGTCAATACTGTGCTCGAAGTGCACACCCGCGTTTCGGATCTCTACAGCGTGCCGCACAATCAGATCGCGGAACAGCTTCGCCTCGCGATTGAAATCGTGAAGGAGCGGCAGGAAAGCGAACTGATCAACAATCAGGAATACGGCCTCGTCGCCAACACGATTCCCTCACAGCGCATCAAGACACGCACGGGCGCGCCGACGCCGGACGATCTCGACCAACTGATCACCAAGGTCTGGAAAGAGCCGGGCTTCTTCCTGGCCCACCCGCTTGCCATCGCTGCGTTCGGTCGCGAATGCACGCGCCGCGGCGTACCGCCGGCGACCGTTACCATGTTCGGATCGCCCTTCCTCACGTGGCGCGGCATTCCGCTCATCCCGAGCGACAAGCTTCCTCTCGAAGGCAACAAATCGAAGATCATCCTGCTTCGCACCGGCGAATCCCGCCAGGGCGTTGTCGGCCTCTATCAGCCGGGCCTTCCCGGCGAGCAGAGCATGGGCCTGTCGGTCCGCTTCATGGGCATCAACCCGAAAGCCATCGCGCAGTATCTCATCTCGCTTTACTGCTCGCTCTCGGTTCTGACTGACGACGCAATCGCGGTCCTCGATGACGTTGAGGTGGACAAGTATCATGCCTACGCTGACACCTATCATGGCTGATGCCCCGTTTTCCGAAGCGGCACCGGTGGCCGACGTCGGAAACGGCATCGCGGAGACGCTGGGCGGTCTGCCCGCTCCGACGGGTTGGCCGAGTGCGGACACGCTGACGCGGCTCGCGAACGAAATGTTCGCGACACCGCCCGGCGGAAGCCTGCCCTCCACGGCCTCACCTCTCACCAACGGCGGCCGCGCCCCCATCGAAATGACCCGCTCGGCGGACGTTCCGCTCGCGGGTGCTCCGGGGCACAGCTCAAGCTATAAGCCGCAAGCTCACGACGCGCCGCTCTCCGGCCCGCATCACCCCGCATCCTCGCCATCCGCCGCTCCCCTGCCGGTCGAAGCTCATGCGAAAGCGGCTGCGAGCCCGCACGTCCCGCAGGCTACGGTGCCGCAGCCGACGTCCTACGCACCTCCATACTTCGGCGGCGCTCACGGTCTGCCGCTGTCTGCGCCTTCTGCGCCGGCGCAGATCGTTGGCGGACCGGGTTATGCTGAAACGGCATCGAAGCCGGCTTCCACCTATCCCGGCCTTGAGGAAATCGCAGGCGGCTTTCTTGACGTCCCTGGTCTTCCGGGGCTGACATCGCCCGGCAAGCCTGCCGGTCAGGTTCCGGCTTCTCACCCGACAGCCGGCCGGACGCCGAACAACGGGCGCCCCGGCTCGCAGTTCTACTTCCTGGACGAAAGCCGCCTGTCGCACGCGACAAACGCGAAAGGCGGTCCGGTTTCGCAAGGGCCGCAAACCGGCTACGACGTGCTCGCCGTTCGCCGCGACTTCCCGATCCTGCATCAGCAGGTGAACGGTCGTCCGCTGGTCTGGCTCGACAACGCCGCCACGACTCAGAAGCCGCAGGCTGTCATCGACCGCCTCGTGCATTACTACGCATGGGAAAACTCCAACGTCCATCGCGGCGCGCATGAACTTGCCGCGCGCTCGACCGATGCCTATGAAAACGCGCGCCAGAAGGTGGCTGGCTTCATCGGCGCGGACATGCCCGAAGAGATCGTCTTCGTTCGCGGCGCGACCGAAGGCATCAACCTCGTGGCGAAGAGCTGGGGTCGCCAGAACATCGGCGAGGGCGACGAGATCATCGTCACATGGCTTGAGCATCACGCCAACATCGTGCCATGGCAGCAGCTGTGCACGGAGACGGGCGCCAAGCTCAAGGTCGTGCCGGTCGACGATCACGGCCAGGTGCTTCTCGACGCTTATGAGAAGCTGCTCGGGCCGCGCACCAAGCTCGTCGCCTTCACGCAGGTGTCGAACGCGCTCGGTACCGTCACCCCTGCCAAGACGATGATCGACATGGCGCATCGCTACGGCGCCCGCGTGCTGCTCGACGGCGCACAATCGGTCTCGCACATGCCCGTCAATGTGCGTGCGCTCGATGCGGACTGGTTCGTGCTTTCGGGTCACAAGGTGTTCGCGCCGATGGGCATCGGCGTCGTCTACGGCAAGAAGGATCTGCTCGACGCGACGCAGCCCTGGCAGGGCGGCGGCAACATGATCAAGGACGTGACCTTCGAGCGGACGGAATACCATGCCGCGCCGACGAGGTTCGAGGCGGGCACGGGCAGCATCGCGGATGCGGTGGGGCTCGGCGCAGCCATCGATTACCTGAACGGCATCGGCATGGACGCCATCGCCGCGCATGAGCACAACCTGATTGCGTATGCCACGAAGGTTCTGCCCGAAGTACCGGGGCTTCGCATTATCGGCACCGCGCCGGAGAAGGCGGGCGTGGTTTCCTTCGTCCTCGCGGGCCAGAAGAGCGAGGCCGTGGGCGCGGCGCTGAACCAGCACGGCATCGCGGTGCGCTCGGGGCATCACTGCGCGCAGCCGATCCTGCGTCGCTTCGGCCTCGAAGCGACGGTTCGTCCGTCCTTCGCCCTCTACAACACCTTCAGCGATGTCGACGCCCTCGTCACCGCGCTGAAGCGCATTCAGGCCGGGCAGAACTCGTACGTCGGCTAAGCCGTACCTTCAGAACGAAAAGCCGGAGCCTCGCGCTCCGGCCGAGACAGCTGACAAAGCCCCGCCTCGGCGGGAGCTTTTTGATTCTGTGGGGCATGCTGAAGAAACCGATTCCCCCGACAGACGGCGCTTGAGATGGTGAGCATCGAAGGATCGGTCCCGAAGGAACGCCTTCTGAGAAGATCGAAGCGGCGGTCGACTTTTCCTTCATCCGCGACCGGGTTGCGGGTCTCTACTGCGCTGATACGGCAGGCCGCGCTCGAACCGGTCTTGATGTCGACGGCCCTGTTCAGCGGCTCTCTGTTCGGCGTGCGCGCGGGCGCCGAAGCCTCGTGACCCGGCTTTTTTGCGCGCGGTTTACCTTGCGGATGCGCGGAGTAAGCGCTGTTGCTGATGCTCTCCCGAACTCTTACGCCATCTTCACCGAGCGGATGCGGCGCGAGCCCCGCGTTATGGCCGTGCCGTCCCGCCAAGCATCGCAAGATCGACGCGCTTACGATCCGGCGCAGCGCGACCTTTTGCAGGCAGAGAGCGCGACATGTCACGCGCCTGAGCCGAAAGGCTGCGCGAGATCGGGGTCGCGGCCCGAAAGCTCCAGAAACAGCCGACGCCACACCCTCATCGCCGATGCCTGCTGCTTCGCAAAGCGAGGGCGCGGAAGCAGCACGATTTTCATCTGCGCCGCACTCAGGGCGGGCCGGACCTCCGGCAGCAACCGCTCGTTCAGCGACGCCGGGGTGAGCGACCCGTTATAGGCCGACGCGCCGGGCCCGTGCTCCATCATGTCCGAGATCAGAACCACCCGCAGGGGGCCGTCCGGCTGCACATCGAGGCTCTGCACCCCGAGCGCCAGGGCCTCGGCGATCGGCGAGGCCGTTGCCGTACCCTCCCGCCCAAGTTCGGCCAGTGCGTCATCGACCGGCTGAAGAAAGGCGCTCTCATAACGGGCCGCGATTCGTTTCGAATTTTCGAAAAACGGATTTGCTTCCGCGCCCGGATTACAGAGGTCCACCAGCGTTTCGAGCGCCACGCCGAGGCCCCGTTCCCGCTCTCGCAGCACCTTGACGGCGATCCGTTCACCCCGCGCCGCTGCGTCGCGCTGCGTGGCGATCAGGTCTTTTGCGAATGCCTGCTCGACCGGCGTCAGCGGATCGGTACGATCGATAAGGATCAGTGTGGCGCTCGTGGCGCCGTTACGCGGGCAGAGCGTCGCGGTGTCGATCATCTCCGCCTTCAGGCTTGCGGCGGCATAAAAGCCGCCTCCCGCGAGCGCGGCAGAGCAAGCGATCAAAAGCACTCCGAAGACCGATCTCAGCATGCGGTCGCCTCCGCGTTTCCATTTTGTCCCGACGGCTGCGCGCTATCGAAGCCGGTTCGAACGGCTTCGGCGACGACGCCCTCAAATCCATCGGCCGCTGCATCGAGAAAGCGGAACGACTCGTCCTTCTCCTTCTGGACGGCCTGTTGCAGCGCTTTCAGGTTCTTCCCCTGTGTTTCCAGAAACTTGCCGCGGTCTGCGTCGAGAGGAGGAAGTTGTTTCGCTGCGAGCGCATACACGAAACTCCCCCGCACCGACCGGCGGGAAAGGCGCTCCAGGCTCTCGATCTCGGCCTCCGCGCGCCGCACGGCGTCGTCGAGATCGGTCTGAAGGCGGCGGCGCTCGGCGGCAAAGGCATCGTGACGCGACGACAACTCGGCAAGCGCCGTGACTTGCCGATCGAGCTTGCGGTCGAGGGCCTGAAATGCGCCGCTTGAACTTCCCCGCGCCCGATGCATCGCCCGGCGCAGCGTTGCCGCCGTGGCCGCACGAGCGCGCCGATAGCTTCGATGCCGCCGACCGTAGCCCGGGATCGGGTCGTCAAATTTATAGCCGTCGGCCGCCGCGATCAGCGCGGCGCACAAGCCGATGATCAGGAGAAACAGGCTGGAAAAACCTTCAATTCGGAACGGGTTCTCGACGAGCCTGCGAAGCGCGTCCGCTTCGGTACTCTTCGATCCTGACGCGGGAAGCGCAGCGTCTTTCGTCTCGTTCGCCGATCTCGCGGGCAACGCAGCGAGACCTTGCCGTACCGCGCCGGCAGGAGCAGCCGACTTCGTGGTCGGGCGGCTCGTCGCGATGGCGTCGTTGAAAGCGCGCTCGCGAAAATCGCGGTAGTGCGCCCCGAACAGGTTTATCGCAAAGATGGCGGCGATGCCTGCGAGGACGAAGACGCACGCGCCCGCCTTTGCGACGGACGAGCGCCGGTTGAGCTGCGGCAGTGCGAAATAGCCGATGAGAAAAGCCGCGCCCGCATTCGCAATCGCAAGTACCAGCGCTTCAAGCCAGCCACCGAAAAGGCCCTGCTCGCTCGTGCCGGCGAACAGGATGCCGTTCACCGTTGTTTCGGCGATGACGAGCGCGCAGAGAACGCCGAGCCCAAGAACCGGCGACGCGGCATAATGCGGCTCGCGCGCGATGCGGTATCGGGCCTTGAACGCGGCGAGATCGGCGAGCCGGCTCCTCTCCTCGCTCAAGCGCTCGGCAAGTTCAGGCCCGCTTTCAATGACCACGGATTGGCGGGCGAGACGTGCCGCGCGCATCTCGTCGTGAAGGCTCGGCGCGACGCATTTCTTCTCCTGCGCCGCGATTGACTCCGAAAGTGTCGAAAGGCGGTTGGCTGACGTGACGAAAGCCGCGTCGATTTCAGCCTGAAGGCGCTCCACCCTCTCGGCAACCGGATCGACCGAAGCCTGAACCGTGGCCGCGCGCGCAATAGCCGTATCCCGCTGCAGATCGGCGACAAGACAGGCCGGGGAGCTTTCGCGCCGGGATGGGACAACGCTGTTCGCCGGAGGGCCAATTTCGTCGGGCGGGCGCTGATCGATATCGCCAGACCGGTCGATGACGCGCTCGCCATTCAACTCATGAATACTCATACAAACGCTCGATCACTTTTTCTCAATATGAAACAGTTTTATGCATATGCTGACTAAAAAGAAAGAGGGCCTTGAGAAGGTTCGCCTTTTTCGGGGCGATGATGCGTGCCTGCAACGCCGCGACAACAAACGCAACGAAACGGGGACTGGACATGCGAGCCTTGTTTGCGGCAGTGGCCGCGCTGATGATCGTGACGGCGTCCCAGTCTTCGTCAGAGGCGGCCTCTCTCGCCGAAGGGGACCGCCGCGGTCCATGGCTCGCGCGGTTCTCGGTTCCCGGCGCTCAGTGCCCCAGACTGTGCGTGGAATGGTTCGACGGCTGCAACAATTGCAGTTGCGGCGGCGGCCGGATCGACGTCTGCACGCAACACATTTGCTTCGGTCGCAAGCGGGCACGCTGCCTTCGCTGGGGCTTCTAGTGGAGCGAATTTGACATTTGAGTCCCGGTGGCCGCGCGCTCTCGCTCAAATGTCAAATTCAAAAGCTCCACTAGAATCATGATGTTGCTAGT
>NZ_JASGFR010000022.1:0-62621 GCF_047605405.1 Rhodomicrobium sp.
GAAAAATATTAGAGTGGGGGGGAATGATTCAGGGCTATCGGTACGCCGCCGATGGCACGCCATAACCTCACATAAGTACTGTAATCAAATAATAATTATGCTGTCACCTATCGCCGTCTATCGCGGGGGCCTGCCTCGGGGTAGACGGTTGTCGCATCGGCAAATTGCATATCCGTCGCGGCTTTAGAGAGCTTGTGACGGTTTTTTCGGCATTACTATCTTGAGACGGCCTTTTACGTGCCGCGTGCTTCTGCGACGAGCCAATCGACGAAACCGTGAACCAGATTTCGGGGATGAGCCTGACGGGGGATAACCGCGACATAGCCGGTCCTCCGAACCCGGATGTCCGGCAAAGGCGTCATGAGTCTTCCGCTGGCAATGTCGATATTTAGCATGGGAAGCGGGCCGATCCCGATGCCAAGCCCGTCTTCCACCGCCTGACGCGCGACGAAGAAGTGATCGAATGTCTGACGGGGCAGCCCGGCCAGATGCTGGAGTTCCGCGGCTTCAAGCCAATTCACCCAATCGCCGGGACGGGTTTCGCTGGCAAGCAGCTTGTGCCCCTCGATATCCGCGGGCTTGAGGATCGGGCGCTCAGCGAACAACGCAGGGCTCATGATCAACGTATCCACGTCATCCAGCACCGGAACGACATGATGCTGGGGCCAGACATCATCCCGCGCGACACCACGCCGGATCGAGAGATCCACGCCGCCGCGCAATTCTTCCTGAGCACAGGACACGGTCGTAACGACGACTTCGACGTGCGGGTGAACGGTGTGGTAGCGACCAAGCCGGGGGATGAGCCAGCGCATCGCCAGGCTGGTCGGAGCGCTCACCCGCAGGATGCGGCGCGCGTTCGGGCGCCCGCAGGCTTCCGCTGCGACTGCCAGACGGTCGAAGGAAAGGCCGACCTCAGCAGCGAAGATTTTCGCCGTTGGCGTTGCGACCATGCGCCGACCATCCCGCACGAACAGCTTCTGACCCAACCAGCCTTCCAACGCGGCGAG
This sequence comes from Rhodomicrobium sp., assembly GCF_047605405.1. NCBI lineage: Bacteria > Pseudomonadati > Pseudomonadota > Alphaproteobacteria > Hyphomicrobiales > Hyphomicrobiaceae > Rhodomicrobium > Rhodomicrobium sp. The sequence continues at coordinate 1,011 of NZ_JASGFR010000022.1, forward strand.
CTGTCGGCTCACCGCGCCATGGGTGAGGCCAAGTTCCACCCCTGCCTCGGCATAGCTGCCGGTCCGGGCGGCGACCTCGAATATGCGCAGGGCATTCAAAGGGGGAAGGCGGCGCATCCTGTATCCGTGAGAAAAATGAACGATATACGTGAGCAAATGCATGCTAGTCGACAAAATCTCACACGTATACTCTTTGATGAAAGATCGCCAGGCATGGCAAGACCGTCGGTCTTCCGAGCAGAGCAGTGAGAGATGAGCCATAGCAGTCGATGGACCAATCAAAGGCGCAGCCTTGTTGGCGCCAGTCTGACCCACGCCCTGCATGATGGTTACACGGACGCCCTCTATGCTTTCATGCCGGTATGGCAAGCTCAGTTCGGGCTTTCCTACGCAGCGCTTGCCGTTATACGTGCCCTCTATTATGCGACCATGGGCGGCCTTCAGCTCCCTGCCGATCGGCTTCTTCGCAGCTGGTCGCCGCGCGCCGCGCTGATACTTTCGACAGCTATCGCGGCAACCGGCCTGATGATCATGGCACTGCCATTGGGGCTGGCGGGGCTCTGCGTCGGCCTCGTCGTGGCCGGCATTGGATCAAGCATCCAGCACCCGCGCGCTTCCATGCTTGTCACCGACAGCTATGGAGGCGCTGCGCGACGTCCTCTCGGCATCTACAATTTCGCGGGCGATCTCGGAAAGGCCGTGCTGCCAGCGCTTGTCGCGGTGTTGCTGACGGTTATGGCCTGGCGACCTGTGCTTGGCCTGATGGCAATGCTCGGAATCGGTTTGATCTTCACTCTGGTTCGACTGGTGCCCACCGTTTCCGCCGCCACGGAAAACAAGAGACAGGCAACGATCCGCCGTCAACGCGGCGGCTTTCATATTCTGACGGTGATCGGCGGCTTCGATACCGCCACCCGCATGGGGTATCTGCTGTTTCTTCCCTTTCTCGTTCAGGGACAGGGGGGCGGCTTGCCAACCGTCGGTGTCGCACTTGCCCTGCTTTTTACAGGCGGGGCGTTCGGAAAAGCGGTTTTCGGCAGCCTTGGCGAACGGCTTGGCGTTGTCAGGACCGTGATGATGGCCGAGGCGACAACAGCCTCGCTGATCGTAGCGACGCTGTTCACGCCGCTGCCCATGACGCTCATCCTGCTGCCTCTGCTCGGAGTTGTGCTCAATGGCACATCGTCGGTGCTCTACGGCACCGTGCCGGAACTGTCGGACGGCGATACAGGTCGGGCTTTTGCGATCTTTTACACGAGCGTTATCGGCTCCGGCGGTCTCGCGCCGATCCTTTATGGAGCAATCGCCGATCACAGCAGTCGGACGGTCGGGCTTCTCGCCGCGGCGGCAACCGCCATTCTGATCATTCCGCTTGTGCTGGCGTTAGGCCCCCACCTGAGAAGCCCGACAGCCAAGGCCACAACGGTCGCATAACCGACCTGAAACCCAACAACCGGCCGGCCTGCTCCTGACCGGTCTCGTCCAACTCCCTGAGAAAGGCCAGGAAATGAATGCGGTTTCGCGGACGTCCCTGATGTTGATAACCGGAGGAAGCCGTGGCGTGGGTGCTGCAACAGCGCGGCTTGCCGCTGCCAAAGGCTATGATGTCGTCATCACTTTCGTTTCCAATGAGGCCGCTGCTCATGCGGTCACAGCCGATGTGGAAGCAGCGGGGCGCAGGGCTTTGGCCATTCGGGCAGACAGTTCCGATCCCGAGCAAATCAGCAAGCTATTTTCCACGATCGACCAGGAGTTTGGCCGGATCGACGTCCTGGTGAACAACGCCGGGGTGATTGCGCAGCAATCGCGGCTGGAGAACCTCAGCTTCGAGCGCATGCAGCGGATATTCGCGGTCAACGCGATCGGCCCGATGCTCTGCGCCCAGCAGGCGGCCAGGCGGATGTCCACCCGCCACAACGGGCGAGGCGGCGTCGTAATCAATATCTCGTCGGCATCGGCGCGGCTCGGTAGCCCAAACGAATATGTCGATTACGCCGCCTCAAAGGGCGCTCTTGAAACATTCACGACTGGCTTTTCCAAGGAAGTGGCCCGGGAGGGAATACGCGTCTGCTGCATTCGCCCCGGCCACATCTATACCGAGATGCACGCCAGCGGCGGAGAGCCGGGACGGGTGGATCGGGTCAAGGACACAATCCCCATGGGAAGAGGCGGGCAGCCGGAAGAAGTCGCTCGCGCGATACTGTGGTTGGCGAGCGACGAGGCCTCTTTCATCACCGGCACATTCCTGGACGTTACCGGCGGCAAATAGGCGACGTGTCGTGTTGGCGGAAGACACCACCCGCGTGAGGGATCAAAAACACCCTGTCGCGGACACCAAGCGCTTTGAATGTGGAGAGAACATCGCCATACCTCGATAGTATGCGTGTTTGAAATCGCAATGACCAGAACGACGCTCTGGCCATGAAGTAGGACATCTGCAATGACCACGATCTATGTAGCGATCCTGACCTATGTCCGGCCGGTCGAGGAAATCGACGCGCATATGCAGGCGCATGTCGCATGGTTACGAAAAGGCTATGAGGACGGCGCGTTTCTAGCGTCGGGGCGGCGCGTACCGCGCACCGGCGGCGTCATCCTCGCCAAGGGCGATAGTCTCGAAGAGGTTGAAGCGCGGTTGAACGAAGATCCGTTCCAGCGCCTCGGCCTCGCCACGGTGGAAATCGTACCGTTCCAGGCAAGCATGGCCGCAGAGGCGTTCAAAGCTATCCTTTGACGCGCAACGGCGAAGCCGCTACCGCCTGTTCCTTTCAAAAAAGGTTGAGCAAGTCGCTCGCCGGTGGCGGTTACGAGAGGGGCTGCGATGTCGAAATCCACGCGCGCGACGAAGATGCTTGAGAAGGCCGGGATCGCCTTCACGGTGCACACCTACGACTACGATCCCGACGCCGACCGGATCGGCATGCAGGCGGCGGAGGCTCTCGGCGAAGCGCCCGGGCGCGTGCTCAAGACGCTGATGGCGCTCGTCGACGCCAAGCCGGTTCTCGTTATCGTCCCGTCGGACCGCGAGGTGTCGATGAAGAAGCTTGCGGCGGCGTTCGGCGGGAAGTCTGCGCACATGATGAAGCCGGCGGATGCGGAACGAATTTCCGGCTACAAGATCGGCGGCATCAGTCCGTTCGGTCAGATGAAGAAGCTTCCCGCCGCCATCGAAGAACAGGCGATGACGCACGATCTTGTCTTCGTCAACGGCGGCCAGCGCGGATTGCAGGTGCGGCTTGCCCCGCGCGATGCAGCCAGAGCGCTGAACGCAATCGTCGCGGCGCTCGCGGCTTGAGCCCAGATGGAAGATGGACGTCGCCCCCTGTCACGGTGCGGCGGGCCCAGCCGCGGACGGCCGTCGCTCCGGATGCAACCAAAGGAGGTGATGATAAGTTAGGGTTTCGAATTTAGCCTAGACGGAACTGCAAGCCGCCAGCACGTGTTCAAGAAGGGGCACGCAGAGAGAGGAAGGCGTTCATGGCATTTCGGACAGGCACCGAAAAAGGGCTCCCACCATTGTTCTTCAAAGAAGCGGCGCTGCCCTGGATAAAAAGAGGCCGCCCCAAACTCTCGTCGGGACGGCGCTTTTCAAACTACTTTGAAGCGGCTGTGCCTCAGCCGCCAGCGGCGACGCCCAGTTCGAACTGGCCGGCGACCGCGATACGGCCACGCCAAAGCTGGCACCAGTCGTAACCGTTGCGAAGGCCCATCTCGTCCCAGAGGGTGCGGAGGGACTTCACCAGGTGCTCCATCTGGGCCTCGGTGTGCAGAGGTCCAGGTGTGAGCCGGATGCGCTCGGTGCCGCGCGACACGGTCGGGTAATTGATCGGCTGAACATAGATGCCGAAGCGGTCGAGGAGCTGGTCGGTGAGCTGCTTGCACTGCACCGGGTCGCCGACGAGCACGGGCACGATATGGCTCGGCGTATGCATGACGGGCAGATTTTCGAGCGCAAGACGCTCCTTGAGAAGCGCCGCATTGAGCTGATGCTTCTCGCGCTCCACGTTGCTCTGCTTGAGATGACGAACGCTGGCGATGGCGCCCGCGCAGATCACCGGGGCAAGCGATGTCGAGAAGATGAAGCCCGGTGCGTAGGAGCGGATCGCGTCGATGACCTTCGCCGTGGAAGCGATATAGCCGCCCATCAGGCCGAAGCCCTTGGCAAGCGTAGCTTCGATGATATCGATACGGTGCATCGCGTTGTCGCGCTCGCAAACGCCCGCGCCGTGGTCGCCGTACATGCCGACCGCATGGACTTCATCGATATAGGTGAAGGCGTTATACTTTTCGGCCAGATCGCAGATGTCGTTGATCGGAGCGATATCGCCGTCCATCGAATAGACGGATTCAAAGGCGATGATCTTCGGTGTGTCGTTGTCATATTCCTGAAGCAGTGTTTCGAGATGCTCCAGATCGTTATGACGCCAGACGCGCTTCGGGCCGCCACCGTGGCGAATGCCCTCGATCATCGAGTTGTGGTTCTTCTCGTCCGAAAAGATGACCGCACCCTTCAGGATCTTAACGAGGGTCGACAGCGTGGCGTCGTTCGACACGTAACCCGAGGTGAAGAGCAGCGCCGCTTCCTTGCCATGGAGGCTCGCCAGTTCGCGCTCAAGTTCAACGTGATAATGCGTTGTGCCGGAGATGTTGCGCGTGCCGCCCGAACCCGCGCCGACCGTGTCGATCGCTTCGTGCATCGCGGCGAGCACCGACGCATGCTGCCCCATACCGAGATAGTCGTTCGAGCACCAGACGGTGATCGGCTTCGTTCCTTCGGGAGTATGATGGACCGCACACGGGAAGTCCCCACGGCGTCTTAGAATGTCGGCAAAAACACGGTATCGGCCCTCGGCGGTCAAGGCTTCGAGAGCTTCGCCAAACTTCCCCTGATAGTCCATGTAGCGTTCCTCGTTGGCGGGAATCGGCGCTCGCACGGATGCGCGCCTTGGAGCGGAATGGCCAACTGTCGGGTTCGCTGGCAGGATTTCCGCCCTGCTGGGGCAGATAATTGCGCGAACGCAAGCAGAAGTCTACCACTTAGAAGGCTTACAAACTGACGCACGTCAATTTTTTATGACATTGTTGTCTGTCAACGCACCCTGACAGTGGAAGCGGCGCCAAATGATCAACCCTCGCGTGCGTTCACCGGGGGTTGCGAAGCTGCATGCGCTCGCATCAGATCGACAAAACGCTTGAACAGGTAGTGGCTATCCTGTGGCCCCGGCGACGCTTCGGGGTGGTATTGAACGGAAAAAACAGGGCGCCCGCGAAGGCGGATGCCGCAATTGCTTCCGTCGAACAATGAGACGTGCGTTTCCTCGACATCGGACGGCAGGCTCGTGCGGTCGACCGCGAAACCGTGGTTCATGGAGGTGATCTCAACCTTGCCGGTTGTGTAATCCATGACGGGATGGTTCGAGCCGTGATGGCCATGCGGCATCTTTATGGTGCGGGCGCCGAGCGCGAGACCGAGCAACTGATGGCCGAGGCAGATGCCAAAGACCGGAACCCCTGCACCGACCACCTCGCGGATGACCGGAATGGCATATTCGCCCGTCGCCGCCGGATCGCCGGGGCCGTTTGACAGGAAGACCCCATCGGGATTGCGGTCCAGAATTTCCTGCGCCGTCGCATAGGCGGGCAAAACAGTGACACGGCAACCGGCGGACGCGAGGCAGCGCAAGATGTTGCGCTTGATCCCGTAGTCGACCGCGACGACGTGAAATTGCGGGTTCTGTTGTTCCGCGAAGCCCTCGTCCCAGACCCAACGCTGTTCGGTCCACGGGTAGCTTTGCGTTGTGGTGACGGCACGTGCGAGTTCCGCACCTTCCATGGAGGGGCAGGCACGCGCTTTTGCTTTCAGAGCATCGAAATCGAACACACCATCGGGATGATGGGCGATGACCGCGTTCGGCATGCCGGACTCGCGGATCAGAATCGTGAGCGCGCGCGTGTCGACGCCCGAAATGCCGACGATGCCGCGCGCGCGAAGCCACTGGTCGAGGCTCTGACGCGCGCGATAATTCGATGGCGTGGTGATCCCGGCCTGAAGGACGCAGCCGCGCACGCCCGATGACGCAGCAAGGTTCGTCGTCTCGATGTCGTCCGGATTGGTGCCGACATTGCCGATATGCGGGAAGGTGAAGGTAATGATCTGGCCCGCGTAGGACGGGTCGGTGAGAATTTCCTGATAACCGGAAATGGCGGTATTGAAGCAGACCTCGCCTTCTGCCTCCCCCTCCGCTCCGACGCCATATCCTTGAATGACCGTTCCGTTGGCCAGGACGATGGCGGCTGTGTAGGGGCGTTCCGCCCATGCAGTGCTGCTGGCGGGGTCGATAAGAGACATGGCGTGTTCCTGCTTGTTCCGCGCGAGGTTTAAGGCGGCGCGCGCCGCCTTACAACCGCGAAATTGATCGTAAGTATGCTGGACGCGCGGCCTTATCGCGTCGGAACCGGGACTTCGCCCCGATAATCGTAAAATCCGCGCTGGGTTTTGCGCCCGAGCCACCCGGCTTCAACGTATTTTACGAGCAGCGGGCACGGCCGATATTTGGTGTCCGCCAAACCTTCGTACAACACTTGCATCACCGAAAGGCATGTGTCGAGGCCGATGAAATCGGCGAGCTGAAGCGGCCCCATCGGGTGGCGCGCGCCGAGGCGCATGGCAAGGTCGATGGCCTCGACGGAGCCGACCCCTTCGTAAAGCGTGTAGACCGCCTCGTTGACCATCGGCAGAAGGATGCGGTTCACGATGAAGGCCGGGAAATCCTCCGCGACGGTGACGGTCTTGTTGAGCGTTTCAACGAAATGCCGCGCGGTGTGGAACGTCGACTCGTCCGTGGCGATGCCGCGGATCATCTCCACGAGTTCCATCACCGGCACCGGGTTCATGAAGTGAAGCCCGATGAATTGTTCCGGCCTGTCGGTAACGGCGGCAAGGCGCGTGATGGAGATGGAAGAGGTGTTGCTGCCGATGAGCGTATGCGGCTTCAATTGCGGACAGAGCGCGATGAGGATCTTGCGCTTGACGTCCTCATCCTCGGTGGCCGCCTCGATCACGAGATCGGCCTCGTGGAACGCATCGACGGCGGGTGCGTAAACGATGCGCGAGAGCGCGCCATCGCGGCATTGTTCCGTGATCTTGCCGCGATGAACCTGACGGCTCAGATTGCCGTTGATGGTGGCGAGCGCGGCTTCGACGCGCTCCTTGCTGATGTCGTGCAGCAGCACGTTGTAACCAGCCAGAGCGACGACATGGGCGATACCGTTGCCCATCTGTCCCGCGCCGATAATACCTACCGTCTTGATGGCGACAGGCTCGCGCCCCTTCGCGTGGTTCACGAACGGATTTCCACGAGAGGCAGTCGTTGCAGTGTGGGACATCGTCAACTCTGGTTTGGCGTTATTTACGGCTGTCGAGTGCCGCTTCGATCTCGGGCAGGATCTGGAAGAGATCGCCTACAAGTCCGTAGTCCGCAACCTGAAAGATAGGCGCTTCCTCGTCCTTGTTGATGGCGACGATCACTTTGGAATCCTTCATGCCAGCCAGATGCTGGATCGCTCCCGAAATACCGACGGCGATATAAAGTTCCGGGGCGACGACCTTGCCGGTCTGCCCGACCTGAAAGTCGCCCGGGATGAAACCTGCGTCCACGGCCGCGCGGCTTGCGCCGACGGCGGCGCCCAGCTTGTCGGCGATCCGCTCGATAAGCTTGAAATTGTCGGCGGATCCAAGGCCGCGGCCACCTGAAACCACTACCTTTGCGGCAGTAAGGTCAGGGCGCGCGGACTGAGAGATGTCCTCGCTCACGAACTTCGAAAGCTCGCTCTGCGCTGGCGCCTCGATCTTCTCGATGGCGGCGGAACCGCCCTCGGGCGCGGCGGCGAACGCCGTCGTGCGGATCGTCAGCACCTTCTTCGGCGCGGTGACTTCGACGGTCTGGATCGCGTTGCCGGCATAGATCGGCCGCTCGAACTGCGTCGGCGACAAGATCGCGGTCGCCTCAGAAATCTGCGGCACGTCCAGCAGGGCGGCGACACGCGGCGCGAAGTTCTTGCCGGTGGTGGACGCCACAACGACGAGAGCATCGTAATTCGCCAGCAGCGGCACGATGAGCGCGGTCAGATCCTCCGCAAGATGCGCGGCGAGGTGAGGCGCGTCGGCGACGAGCACCTTTTCAACGCCTTCGAGCGCGGCGGCTTTCTGCGCAACGGCATCGACGCCGGCGCCCGCCACAAGCACATGGACGGGCGCGCCGAGCGCCTTCGCGGCGGTGAGCGCCTTTGCGGTCGCGCCGTTCAGCGCCTTGTTGTTGTGTTCAGCGACGAGAAGAACGGCCATTATTGCAACACTCCCGCTTCGGTGCGCAGCTTGTCCACGAGTTCGGCAGCAGTCTTGAGTTTGACGCCAGCCTTGCGCGTGGGCGGCTCAGCCGTCTTGAGCACTTTGAGTTTGGGCTCGATGTCGATGCCGAGAGATGCGGCGTCGATCTCTTCGAGCGGCTTTTTCTTAGCCTTCATGATGTTGGGCAGCGATGCGTAACGCGGCTGATTGATGCGAAGATCGACAGTGACAATGGCGGGAAGGCGCAGCGCGAGCGTCTGAAGACCACCGTCCACTTCACGGACGACTTCGACAGTTTCGCCCTGCGGGGTCACCTTGAATGCGAATGTGGCCTGCGGCCAGTTCAAAAGCGCGGCGAGCATCTGCCCGGTCTGGTTGGAATCGTCGTCGATGGCCTGCTTGCCGAGGATCACGAGGCCCGGCTTTTCCTTGTCGGCGGCGGATTTCAGAATTTTTGCGACGGCGAGCGGCTCGACGGGAAGGTCTGTCTTGTAAAGGATCGCGCGATCCGCGCCCATGGCAAGGGCGGTGCGAAGCGTTTCCTGAGCCTTGGCGGGACCGATAGACACGGCAATCACTTCTTCGGCGTGCCCTGCCTCCTTCAGACGGATCGCTTCCTCCACCGCGATTTCGTCGAAGGGATTCATCGACATCTTTGCGTTGATGGTGTCGACGCCGCTCCCATCGGGCTTCACGCGGATCTTGACATTGTAGTCAACCACCCGCTTGACGGGGACAATTATCTTCATATGGAACCATGCCCTGATTTTTCTTGTCCGCCAATTATGCTGCACCGCAGCGCGGGGTCAACTCCGGTTGCATCCTACTTACGTAGCTGAGGTTAGCCCAGGCAAAGGTATTTCGCACTTGCGAAAGTGTCAATGGACAGCACCTTAAACAATTATTAGCGCGCCGTTAAATGAAGTCGCAGGACTACACTCCCGTTGCCGAATCGAACAGAGGTACCCCGCGCCGCTTCAGGACGACGATCAGCAGCGCGCCGGCAAAGAACCCTCCGATATGGGCCCACCAGGCCGTTCCGTGATTGGTGAGATAAAGAGCGGAAACGATCTGATAGACGATCCAAACCCCGATGACGGCCCCAGCGGAGAAGCGAAGCGGCAGGAACGGGATGACGGGGTTCTGGAAAAGAACCCAGATCCTGATGTTCGGATGCAGCATCAGATAGGCGCCGATGACTCCGGCGATCGCACCGCTCGCGCCGATCAGCGGGATGTCCGGCGTCGTCGTGACGACACTGTGAATGATTCCCGCCGCGACCCCGCAAACGACGTAGAACGCGAAGAAGCGGACATGCCCCAGCGCGTCCTCGACGTTATCGCCGAAGACGTAGAGAAAGATCATGTTGCCGAGAAGGTGAAAGACGCTCCCGTGGAGGAACATGTAGGTCACAAGCCGGAACTGGTCGGGAATGTGGTCGATGAAGGCGCTCACCGTTTCCACGTCGCGCGGCTTGAGCGCGAGCGCATCGACGAAGCTCGCGGGAGACGAGAGCAAGAGGTGCGTTTCGAAGACGAAATAGATGAGGCAATTCAAGATAATCAGGCCGACGGTGACATACTGGAATTTAACCCTCTTAAGCTGGTTCATGTCCCAGAGCGGCACAAACATCGGCAGGTCCGATCGAAAATCAAATGAAGTGCAATCAGGAAGCGGAGTGTTGCTTCCATAGAAAGTCGTTTGCGCCTTTGCCGTTCACGAAACGGCTGGCCACGAAGAGATGATCCGAGAGCCGGTTCATATAGGCGAGGATGGCGTCGCTCACCGGTTCGCCCTGTACGTCCTTCAGTTCGACAATGCGGCGCTCCGCACGGCGGCAGATGCTCCGCGCCAGATGCAGCGCGGCCGCGCCTTCGGTTCCGCCCGGCAATATGAAAGCGTTGAGCGGTGGCAATTCGGCGGACAAGGCTTCGATTTCGCGTTCGAGGCGGGCGACCTGCTCCGCCTTCAGTCTTTGGGGAGCGGCGGCATCGGCAGCTTCCAGATCCGCGCCGATGGCGAAGAGATCGTTCTGGATGCGTTCGAGCATCTCCGCGACGGCGGTCTGATCAGCCGGCAGCTTGAAGCGCGCCACGCCGATTGCCGCGTTCGTCTCGTCGACAGTGCCATAGGCTTCGATGCGGATATGCGATTTCGAGAGGCGGACGCCGTTTGCAAGAGTGGTCTTCCCGCCATCGCCTGTTTTCGTCGAAATGCCCGTCATGCCATCACCTTTTGCCGCTGGAGCAAGGCTTCAGGGATAGCACACTTAGAACTTGTAGCCTAGACGCACACCAGCATTTGTAAGGCCGCGATTGGTGTCGCAAAGGCCAGCGTTCGACATGTGATCGATGGTGGCCATGATCTTCCAGTCGGCAGACAGCGCGATGCCAAGCGACGCCGATTCGCGGAAGTTCACGTCGCATCCGTAAGAGGCTTCGGTTTTGGAACTGAGCGGGCCGTCATGCGCCGCGCCGCCGAAGGACGTTTCGAAAAACACGCGGTCCGTCAGCTTCACGTCCCAGGTGGCACCCCAGTAAATCTGACTGGTCTTGTCGAAAGCATATGTGCCGCCGATGTGGAGGCGGGGCGTCAGGAAGATATTCAGGATACTGTTCTCGTAGGCGCCCGGGATCCGACCGCTCAGAACCTCAAGATTGATGGCGGGGCCGCCTTCGCCGGGCGCATCGTCGATCGCTTGCTTGAAGACGCCTGCGCGCACTTCATCGATCGCCCAGAACGGATGATTGGCTTCCGTGAAAGCTTCAAGGGCGGCTGCCGGTGCCGACAACCCCGCACATATCACAGCCGATGCTGCGAGCATGCGCCCGATGCTGAATGTGTGCCCGCCCATTTTCTTTCCCCGTGGTCCGTATTCTTTTTTTGAGGCCGACCGCCCTTCTTTGTCAAACCGGGCGAGAGCTTCAGAATCCGGTTTGCCGGGCGCTGTGAGAAAATTGACACGAGAGCAAGCAACGCGGGCACGAAACCTTTGACAAAGCGTTACATCTTGCAACCGGGAGCAAGCAGGGTGGCTTTAATACGTCATCAGGCGGATGTCTAACGGTCGAGGCGGCGATGCGTGAACACGCCGTCGCACGCGATTCCCAGCCGCTCCCGCTGTCTCCGCCACCACCAACTGTTGAGGGCACGCTCGATATCCTGATGGCCATTGACAAGGCGTGGGTCGGGATGGCTCTCGACGCGTGCGCAGATGACGTCCAGAAAGAAGCGACGTTCCACCAGCAAAGACTGATTGGTCCAGTTTCGGTAGCGCGAATCGGTGACGAAGTTTCCGCTCGGCAGCTTCAGCACCGCCTTCGGCTGCACTTTGTCAGGCTCGCGTTCGAGGAATGTCGAGGCGGAACGAAATTTGTCCGGGTTGCCGTATTCGGCCAGCATTCTAAGGCGTGTCCACAGGGAAGAACGCCGTGGACCAATGCCGGGCACGAATGGATCGACCGCGCCGAAAAAACTGAGATATTTTCGGTAAATCACACCCTCTCCCGGCTCTCGCAGGGAGCGCAGCGAAAACGTTCTGATATCGTTCCCCATCATATCCGCAACGCAGGCTTCGATACAGCCGCGAACATCCGCACCGGGGAGCGGGGTGATGTCGTTTTCGAGGATCAGCACATAAGGCTTCGTCGCACGCTCGGCGATTGCGCGGAAGCCGCCGTAGATGCCGCCGTTCTCGGCCGATCCCGCGAAATCGACGCCCGCTTCCGCCGCGATGGCGCGGTCGGTGTCGGACAGCTCGTTGAACCAGACGAAGAACTCGCCGGCAGCGTCGATCAGGCCGCTCTCGCGATGGCGGGCCAGCGCGGTTCTGATTGTCTCCGGCGCCCGAAAGCTGAGCACGCCAACGGAAACAAGAGAAGCCAGGGATTCGCGCGTTTCTTCTTGCGCTCCTCCATGAGGTACGCGGGAATCGTCAGTAAGAAGCATCGGATCAGCCGGTCAAGTTTGAGCCCGGCCTGATCTTTATGCGAGAAGGTTCACGGAAAAAAGGCGGTTCTCGTCGTAGAAAGCGCGCGACACCTCCCAGCCGCCGTCTTGCGCCAGCCGTCCGAAGCGTTCGGGGGTATATTTGTGCGAATTCTCCGTGTGGATCGTTTCACCAGCCGCGAAGAAGAAACTTCGCCCCGCAACGCTCGCGCTTTGCCGCGCCAGCGAGCGCAGATGCATCTCGATCCGGTGATAACGCTCGTTGTAAATCGCCGCGTGTTCGAAAGCGTCGAGGTCGAAGGTGCCTTCGAGATCGCGGTTGATGCGCGCGAGGAGGTTGAGGTTGAAGGCGGCCGTCACGCCATCGGCGTCGTTATAGGCAGGCAGCAGGATGTTCAGGGGTTTCTGAAGGTCGGCGCCGAGAAGAAAGGCCGCACCGGGACCGAGGAGGCGCCGCGCCGACAAAAGGAAGTCGACAGCCTCGTGTCGCGCGAAGTTTCCGATCGTGGAGCCGGGAAAGAAGCCGATGAGCGGCGAGTCGCCGAGCGGGAGCCGCATGCGCGCGAGATCGTGGAAGCCGCCGAGAACCGGGTAGACACCCACATCGGGAAAGCCTTGCTCGATGCGGCGCGCTGCGGGATAGAGCGCGGCGGCCGAAATGTCTATGGGAACATAGGCGCAGGGCCGGTCGAGCGCGGCAAGCAGCAGTTCGGTCTTGCGGCTGGATCCCGAGCCGAATTCCACCACGACCGCGCCGCTCGGCAGCGCGGCTCCAATCTCGGCCGCTCGCGCTGTCAGCAAACCGATTTCGGTGCGCGTTGGATAATATTCCGGCACCCGGGTGATGCGCTCGAAAAGATCGGAGCCGCGCGCGTCGTAAAGGAAGCGGCTCGGTATCGATTTCGTCGGAAGCGAAAGCCCGTGAAGCACGGCGTCGAGAAAATCGTCGTCGGGCGCCTGGTGGGGTTCGTGCGCGTGAAACGGTTCCAGCATCATGCGTCGCTCGCAAGCCTGAGGCCGGTCATCTGCCAGCGCTGGTGCGGATAAAAGAAGTTGCGGTAGCTCGGCCGGATGTGGCCGTCCGGCGTCAAGGCGGAGCCGCCGCGCAACACCATCTGATTACACATGAACTTGCCGTTGTATTCGCCGAGAGGCCCTTCGAGCGACTTGAAGCCGGGATAGGGAAGGTACGCGCTTGCTGTCCATTCCCACACGCCCCCGAACATGGGCGACACACCGTCTTCGGCTGGCGACGGCAGCAGCCGCCCGAAGTCGAACGGCGCGGGTTCCGGTTCGCCGAACGCGGCGACTTCCCATTCGAATTCGGTCGGCAGCCTGGCGCCTGCCCAGCGTGCGAATGCGTCCGCCTCGTAATAGCTGACGTGAATGACAGGGCGGGCGGCTTCCACAGGACGAAGTCCGTAGAGGGTCATCTGGTGCCAGAGATCGCCGATGCGCTCCCAGTAAAGCGGCGCCCGCCACCCCTCGCTTTCCACCGCCGCCCAACCGTCGGCGAGCCAGAGCGACGGCGTCTGATAGCCGCCTGCTTCCATGAAAGCGAGCCATTCGCCGTTCGTCACCGCACGGCTGAAGATGCGGAAATCGCGCAGCAGAACCTCGTGCGCCGGACTTTCATTGTCGTAGGCGAAGCCGCCGCCGCGATGGCCGGCCTCATGAATGCCGCCCTTCACGGCCCGCCACTCACCCGTGCCGCCTTCGAGCGCCGCCGGTTGTGGGGCTTCGGCGCGGCAGGCGGGCCGAAGCGGATTTGCGGCGAACAAGGCGAGGATATCCGTCAGCATCAATTCCTGATGTTGCTGCTCGTGATTGATGCCGATCTCGACAAGCGAGAGCGCGCCCTCGGCCATCGGCGCATCGAAGAGACGTCGCAGATGTTCGTCCACATGGGCGCGATAGGCGATCACCTCGTCAGCTCGGGGCCGTGTCAGCACCCCGCGCTTCGGGCGGGGGTGCCGCTCTCCGAGACTGTTGTAGTATGAGTTGAAGCAATAGGCGAAGCGATCGTCAAAGATGCGGTATCCAGGAAGAAACGGCTTCAGCAGCAGTTCCTCGAAGAACCACGTCGTATGCGCGAGATGCCATTTCGTCGGGCTGGCGTCCTCCATCGCCTGAACCGTCTGATCTTCGGCGGAAAGCGGGCGGGCGATTTCCAGCGAAAGTCTGCGGGTTGCAAACAGCCTTTCGGAGAGCTTAAGCTGCTGACGGTCGCTGGCGGTGATCGGAGGAGGATAATCGAGGGGCATTGCCGTGCGCCTTCCTTGGTTTCCTTGGAGGGTCGTTCTCCGTCGACCGGAGACCTGAGCAACAATTCATCTCCGAAGTGGGTCCATCGTGGCATCAGATCGCGGCGCGGCCGCCACCCCAATCCTCGTTTCGCCCTCCCGCGCCAGGCCGGCGCCCAGACCGTTGCGCGGCGCGATGCGACTGCTCGAAACGCTCGGACACGGCGCGCTTACCGAATTCCCTCTGAAAAGCGGACGACGCGCCGACATTCTTTCCATCGGCACGAAGGGTGAAATCTGGATCGTCGAGGTGAAGTCTGGCGTCCCTGATTTCCGCTCGGATCACAAATGGCGCGATTATCGCGAATGGTGCGACCGGTTCTTCTTCGCCGTCGGCCCAGCCTTTCCGCAGGAGATCCTGCCACCGGAAGCGGGCCTCCTCGTCTCGGATGAGTATGAAGCCGTGATGGTGCGGGAGCCGGAAGCCTCGCCGATTGCGGCGAGCCGCCGCAAATCACTCACGCTTCATTTTGCGCTGCTGGCGGCCCGCCGTTTGTCAGGCCGTGACGATCCGATCTTTCCCGTCTGAAACCTGCCGAGGCGCAGGACGGCGCTGTTCCGCCGATAGGCACGGAACCGCGGGCTCATCGCGCGTTTTCCCGCTTTCGACAAAGACAAACCGGTCAGCCCTGTTTCACTGGCTGACGATGTGGAACCTCTCGGAATCACGCCCGCTGACTGAGGCCGAAGACGCGACAGGCTGTTTTTGCCGAGAAGCGCAGCCTCCGATCGGGTGGCTCGCGCTTATCCAGATCAGGTGCTTCGTTCAACCCGGCGTCTTCCGACATCGATGTGTGCTGTTTCTGCCACTCATTTTGCGGATCGCTTGTAAAATTTGCTTACTTTGGAACAAATGTTTTAACGCGATGTTTACCCGCACTCAAAGGCCCAGAGGGCCGTTGGATTATCTGACATTCACATCGATTGGTTTGAGTTAGGGGAATTTTTATGAGCGCAGCCGCGACGAGGAAAGAAATGCTCCGGGGACTTGCGTTTTCGGTGGCGACCGAAGCAGGCGATGGCCGTAATGAGCCGAGACACTTCAAGACCAGGGTTTCCATCGAAAAAAACCTTGAAAACATGTGGCTCAAGTCGGAGCAACTCGGCTGGAATTATCAGGAATTCGTGTCTCAGGTTCTCGAAATAATGGTCGTTCTTCATCACAGAGACAGGCTGATCAAACGCGAGGCTACGCCTGAAATTACGGGTCTGCGACCCATGATCGCCGCTCCCGAAAAGGCACTGGCCTAGCTTTATCGTCGCGTCGTCTTGAATGCGAGGGCGTCTATGGCGTTGACGCGCGCTCGATAAAGCCGCCCCAGATGGACCCACCACGCCGCACCGCTCACCGTGGTGCGGCGGGTGATTTAGGCTGCTGCACGGCGATCATAGAGCGGCAATTCCAGGACGAAGCTGAAACGCGCGTTTCAGCAAGAAAGCGCAGAAACGGCGTCAAGCCGCACAGGCAGCCCAGCCGCCGCCATGTAACGCTTGGCTTCGCCGATGGTGTAATCGCCGAAATGGAAGATCGAGGCCGCGAGCACCGCCGTCGCGCCGCCATCGCGGATGCCCTCCACGAGATGATCGAGATTGCCTACGCCGCCGGATGCGATCACCGGCACCTGCACCGCGTCAGAAATCGCGCGCGTCAGCCCCAGATCGAACCCGCTGCGCGTGCCGTCGCGATCCATCGAAGTCAGCAGGATTTCGCCTGCGCCAAGAGCGACGACCTCCTTCGCATACTCAATCGCGTCGATGCCGGTGCGGTTGCGTCCGCCATGCGTGAAGATTTCCCAATGAGCGCCGCGCCCGTCGCCCTCATCATCGACGCGCTTGGCGTCGATGGCGACGACGATGCACTGATTACCGAACTTCTCCGCCGCCTCGCCCACGAAAGCGCGGTTCGTGACCGCCGCCGTGTTGATGGATACCTTGTCCGCGCCAGCCCGGAGCAACGTGCGGACGTCGTCGAGCGTGCGCACCCCGCCGCCCACCGTCAACGGCATGAAGCAGCGTTCCGCCGTCCGCGCGACCACGTCGAGAATGGTGCCGCGCTTCTCGTGGCTTGCCGTGATATCGAGGAAGCAAAGCTCGTCGGCGCCCGCTTCGTCATAAGCGGCGGCAGCCTCGACGGGATCGCCCGCGTCGCGCAGGTCGACGAAATTGATACCCTTGACGACGCGGCCATCCTTCACGTCGAGGCAGGGAATGATGCGATTTTTCAGCATGGGATCATTCTTTTGAAGAGTCAGGCGCGACCGCGCGACCGGGAAGCGGCCGTCCACGGCCCGCCATTGTCGCGCAGAACCAGAAGCAGAAAAACGAGCAAGCCGCCATCGAAAAGGAATGGCGCCGCGCCAAGATGCGCCATGTTCCATACGAGCGTCGCGCCCGCCACCGAAGCGGCCGCCGCGAGCACGTAGCCCGCAGCCAGCGCGGGCGAGACCGTCTCGCCGAATCTCCACCAGAGGATCGTGCAGGCCGCGATCAGAATGACAGTCTTGAACAGCGCGAGGGCGCCTATAAGAAGCGCGAACTCCGCCGAGCGGTCGACCGCGCCGCTTGCGCCGGAAGAAGCGAATGTCGCGGCCGCGACAGCGAGCGCGCATCCGGCGGCAAGGGCAAGCCGCTCGCGCGTCGGCGCAAAAAAACCGCTGCGCGGCGTTTCATTTTCCGCTTTGGCGTCAGGCGGTTGGGGGTCGGGGCGTTGAAGCATGGCGATAACCTCCGGTGCACTTTAACATAGGCGGTCGGCGTCAGCGACAACGAGCGTGGGGTGGATGGCCTGGAGCGGGCGAAAAGTTCGCTTTTTGCGCGTCGCACCCCCTCGACATCGCAGCACAAACCCCGTATAAGGCCGTCTCCAAAGCGCGAAAGCGCATATGCCCAGGTAGCTCAGTTGGTAGAGCAGCGGACTGAAAATCCGCGTGTCGCTGGTTCGATTCCGGCCCTGGGCACCATCGTCTCTTTCTGCCATTGTTTTTCCAAAGAGATTTGATGTTGTTGGGCTTTCCGGCTTCCCACTGCTACACAGGGAAGCCCACATGGTCCTCGCAATGGCTCGACCGACATCACGTCCCGGCTCCACTGTTCAGCAATTCCGCAAGCGGGTTCCTGCCGACATTCAGCGGCTGGCGAAGAGGCAATCCGTGGTCTTCAAGCTCCCTGATCCCGGCAAGGATGATCTCCTGGTCTCGGCCACGCTTGGGTCCGAGGTGACATTCTCATTGCGAACCCGCGAGCCTGCGTTGGCGAAACTCCGTCATGCCGCCGCGTCCGTCCAGCTTGAGCAGCACTTTCAGGCCCTCCGCAATGGTCCCCGATGGCTAAGCCATAAGGAGCGGGTGGCACTTGGAGGGCTCGCTTACGACGAGTTCGTGAAGAGCTTCGAGGACTTCCCCGGCGAACCAGAAATATGGGAACTGGCCAGGGAGGCTCATGAGAGCGCCTTGTCGTCTTCAGAGCGCTCGGAAGCTTGGTTCGGCCCCTACGTGGACCAACTCGCCCTGGCAAAGGGCCTCGTCCTGGACCCCGAAAGCCGCCGGGGTGCGATCCAGGAGGCTGGAAGAGCACTCTCGGATATAACTGCCTAGCTTCGGGGGAGACAGGCAGTGGCGGTCACAAGCAACTTCGCGTTCATCGCCGCATATGACGAACAAGCTTGCACAGATAGGTGCGCTTGCAGAAGCCTATTTCCGGACATATCCGGTCGCGACGCTGACGAAGCTACGTGCCGACGAGCAAGCTAACGCGGTGCCCGCGCTCCTTTTCCGCGGCGAAAGGGGAGTATCAAGGTGCCTGCGCCATTAAAAGTTGAAAACTACAGATCTAGCGATCGAGAATTGCAACCCGGTTGATGGCGCCCTCCTGTGTTTATTGTGGAAGACGGCGCGGCAATATGCTCGCCGCTTCGCAAGAACTTTACAGGGCAGGCCGAACCGATTAGGTGTTGAGTGATATTTGCTTACTTAAGGTGCTCGCTGTGTTTTCGAAGCTTATTATGCCGGTCTTGGCGTTTGTGTTCTCATTTTGCTCAGCTAACGCCGCAGGACCGCTTGGCACAATCCGCGTCGGACAATGGTCGGGAGGAGCTTATACGAACGAGGCGGATGGGACTTTTTCTCATTGTGCTGCAGCAGTCCCCTATCAAAGCGGCATCGCGCTGTTAGTCGGGCTTGGAAAAAGCCGCGATTGGACACTTGCCTTCATTCATCCAGAATGGAAGCTCACTGTAGGTGAGAGCTTTCCGATCAGCCTTACCTTCGATGGACAAGAGCAATTTAACGTCTTCGGAGTCGTTCAGTCGCCAATCTTCGTCATTGTCCCGATGCCGCAGAATTCGTCGCTATTAAGCTTGTTCCGCAAATCGCACGGGATGGTTGCATTTGCAAAGGGTAATTCATTTAAGTTTGCACTAACATCGACATCACAACTCATGGCCGTACTATCAAACTGCGTGGACCGAATGAACCGAGGCGGCTTGAAAGCCGCAGGAGACTTTTCTGTTAACACATCACCATCGCCCGTTCAGCCTCCAGAACCTGCCTCAGTCACAATAGCGAGTAGTCTCAAGCCTAATGCTCCGGATGACTATAAGGTTGAGGCAATGGAGATTGCCACAAATTTCATTTTAAAAAGTACGCTGCAAAACCCTAGAATACTAACCCGCTCAGAGCTTCCCGCAGCTTTGGTTGCTAATGGGGCTTCCTGGAAATCAGAAGAAGCGTTTGGCTCAGTCAAGATTGTTCACGAAGAGGGAGCAAAAGGAGTTGATATAGCTAGCGCGATCGCAGCGGCGGACTCGAAAGAGTGTAAGGGTAAATTCATGACAGGTCGAGCCGCCGAGTTGGTCGATAGCGATGTAGTATTTCGAGGGTTTGCAATCTGCGAAGATACTGATGGCGGCAGATCTGCGCAATATTTTGTTGTTCCAAGAAAGAAGGGCGGGTTCATCGTCTTATCTGTGGTAGCCGATATGAAAACAGAGGCATCCCGGGGTATTATGAAAGACGAAAAGATTTCGGGACTGAGTAAAGCTGCGCTGATAGCGACGGGATTTAATCAATAATATCGGTGCGGTATACCTCCCCAATAAGTGCCTATTTTTTACAGAATACGTGGGGTGGCCTTGATGCCTTTGTCGGTGGCAATGCGATACACGCTGCTTCGCCCGATGCTGAGCCGTCGCGCCGCTGGCGGCACGTTAAAGCCAGCTTGGTCTTGCTGTTAGCCTGGCCAGCAACTGCGATGGCGTCTTTGAGGCTGCCATCAAACCATTCCACGGGCACGTCGGGACGCCCTTCGCGCTCGTAAGCTATCACCCTATGATGGCCGTCGAGCACGACCGCGCCGCTCTTCGTGGCTAGCACCAGCACAGGATCAAGATCACCCCCACGACCTTTCGCCCTGAGTGCCTTCCTGAGGTTCGTAACGTGGTATTCATCAAGCCCGTCCCGCGCTCCGAATGCTCGCGGCTGGAACAACTCCGGCCTCTTCATCAGACTATTCAGGGACAATCTTTGTGGCCGCTCTTTTTCCCAGGTCCGCAATTGCTCCATCGCAGGGCCTGCCGAGTAGACGCCGAAGGTCATTCCGGGTCGCTTGTGCCCGACCACGACCGCTATGGTTCCCTCCGGGATGCCCGCTTGCTCAGCCTTCGTGATGAACCATCGCCACCGTAGCGATTATGGACTCGGGTTCGCCCGCTCACTGCTACACAAACTCCTCCACAGGCTTGCGTCTTGGCCTATTTTTTTCTATGAAAATCAAGTAACTTTAGTCGGGGAAGCCGTCTCCGGCCCTGGGCACCATTGCCTCCCTCCTTTTTCGCCGTAGATTCCGTGCTTTACGGAAGTGTCCTCGCGCCTTGCGAGGCGGCCGCCGGCTTGAAGAACGACTGGCTTTAACGGCGTGGACGTAAATCGAGAAGCCTGTTGTCCTGGCTCCACAATCTCTCCAGCGTCGTGCGCGTCAGATTCGCGGTATGACGCTGTAAAGATCGGGGAGAAGCCAGCCATGTCGGAGCCGGGAGATCGGATACGGGAGGCAAGCGAGCCGTTCGGCAAGATCCGCAAGATCATCCATGTCGATATGGATGCCTTCTTTGCCTCCGTGGAGCAGCGCGACAATCCTGAACTGCGCGGCAAGCCGGTGGCTGTCGGCGGATCGGCCGCGCGTGGCGTGGTGGCCGCCGCCAGTTACGAGGCCCGGGTTTTCGGCGTGCGATCGGCGATGCCCTCGGTCACGGCGAAGCGGCGCTGCCCCGATCTGATCTTCGTGAAACCGCGGTTCGAGGTCTATCGCGCCGTTTCAGCGCAGATTCGGGACGTTTTCGCAGAACATACCGACCTCATCGAGCCGCTATCGCTCGATGAAGCCTATCTGGACGTAACCGAGAACAAGCAGGGCATCGCCGTCGCCTCCACCGTGGCGAAGATGATCCGGGATCGGATCAAGGAGGTAACGGGCCTCAACGCCTCGGCAGGGATCTCGTACTGTAAGTTTCTTGCCAAGATGGCGAGCGATCTGAATAAGCCCAACGGGCAAGCGGTCATCACGCCGTTGCGCGGCCCGGAGTTCGTAGCGGCGCTGCCCGTGAAGAAATTCCATGGGGTCGGCCCTGCGACGGCAGCGAAGATGGAGCGCCTCGGCATCCTGACCGGCGCTGATCTGCGAGAGAAATCCGTCGAGTTCCTGCACGACCATTTCGGGAAGTCGGGCAGCTGGTATTACCGCATCTCGCGCGGGATCGACCATCGACCGGTCGAGCCGCATCGCGAACGAAAGTCGGTGGGGGCCGAGGATACCTTCTCCGAGGACATCTTCGACCTCGGTCCGGCGAGGCGCGAGACCGCCGCGCTGGCGGACAAGGTTTGGCGGAGTTGCCTGGCGAAGGCGTTGACCGGCCGCACGGTGACGCTCAAGGTCAAATACGCCGACTTCCAGCAGATCACACGCAGCCGAACCTTCGAGCGGGCCTTGCGCGAAGCGGACGAACTGGCCGCGATTTCCGGCTCGCTGCTTGAGCCGCTGTTTCCGGTCGGAAAAGGCATACGCCTCCTCGGCGTGACGCTATCGTCACTGGAACCGAGACGGGAAGCAGCCGCCGTTCAGCTCAGCCTCGAATTGCCGGACGGTGTGAATCCGGGGGCATGAGAGGGGGGCGCGGGAGATGATCGCCGCCCAAACCGCCCACCGCTCGGACGTGACGAGCCTACAGCGCTCCGATTTTGCGGCGGCCTGCCTTTTCAGGGAAGCGCTATCGCCGGGTGCGGCGCCAGCATCATTCCTTTTCAATATCGGGGATCGAGCACCAGGCGCTTTTTCGCCGACCCCGGCGTTTGCAGCGGCAGCCGTTAATCGAGCGGCGCACGGCGCTGGCATTTATGGTATCGATCAGCTTGTCACGTCTGATCGAAGGATTTAACGCAGGCTGATCTGGAAGTGCGTCACCGGCCTTCCGTCAATCGTCGGGCGAAATAGACGATCGTCTTGCGATACACTTCGGAACGATTCCATTCGCGCAGAACCTGGAAGTTCTCGCTTCCCTCTTCGTAGGACGCACCCGCACGCCAGCCATTGACCTTGAGAAGGTTGGCGGTGGAAGCGAGCACGTCGGGCACGCTGTGCCGAAGGTCGACATGGCCGTTTCCGTCGAAGTCCACCCCGTATTTGATATAGGACGAAGGCAGGAACTGTGTCTGGCCAATCTCGCCCGCGTAAGCGCCCTTCAAGTCCGAAAGCGGAAGATCGCCGCGCTGCACGATCTTGAGCGCCGCGATCAACTCGCGCTGAAACAACTCCGTGCGGCGGCAATCCCATGCGAGCGTCGCAAGCGTGCGGATCACCGGAAGTTTCCCCATGTCGCCCGAACCGTAATCGGTTTCGAGCCCCCAGATGGCGACGACAAGCTGCGGCGGAACGCCGAATCGCTGCTGGATGCGAGACAACAGCGCGGCATGCCGCTGCAGCATCTCTTTGCCCCGCTTGATGCGCGCCGGATGCACGCGCTTTGCGGCGAAAGCCTCGAAGTTCGGGCTGCTGAAGGAACTGCGCTGCTTGCGGTCGAAGGCCAGCACCGCCTGATCGAGGCCCGCGCCTGCGAGCGCGCTGTCGACGACGGACCGCGAAATGCCCGCTGCCGCCGCGTCGCGCGAAACCTGCGAAATGAAGCCCGAAAAGTCGCCGCCGCACTGCGCTGCGTGCCCCGCCGGGACCGAAAATGAAAGCAGAACCGCCGCGAGGATGCACCTGATCACGTCATGCCCCCTTTCTCTTGGCCGCCGCCTACATGGCATGGCGCCGGTTTCGGGGCAATAACGGCACGCCGCAAGTCCCGATTGGAACGCCGATGCGCGCCTCAGGCAGCCACAGCCGCCTGATCGCTGACCGCAGCACGCTTTTTCCGCCGCTTTGGCGATGCCATGTCGGCAAGCGAGCGATTGTCGAGCACGACCGAGATGGCATTGCGCACCTCCACCATGATGGCGCGGACTTCGCAAGCCTCTTCGCAATCGCAATCGTCGCAAGGACGGTAAGCGGTGACGCTCGCGCACGGGATCGGCGCCAGCGGACCGTCGAGCACGCGCACGATGTTGCCGACGCTGATTTCCGCAGCCGGTTTCGCGAGCGCGTATCCCCCTGCCTTGCCCTTCTTGGAATAGACGAGCCCGCCCTTGCGAAGCTCGGCGAAAATCTGGTCAAGGAACTTCTTGGGGATCGAGTTTGCTTCCGCAATCTCGGACACCTGCGCGATATCGCCGGGCACAAGGCGTGCCAGATGCACCATGGCCTTGAGGCCGTATTTCCCTTTCGCGGTCAGCAAGGGTTTCTCCTTTCCTCAGATCACCCCTTCGCAAGCCCAGGCTTCGAACGGGACGACGACCAGAGAAAAATCATTTCTTGAGGCAAAAGTCCAGAATGTTAATCAACTAACGTGGTCACCTTAAGCGCTAGACCTTTTTTCCCTGGATGAAATGCGAAAAGACACAAGCCTATCTAATTTTTTCGCTACTTATGCGCGAACTCGCCTCTTTTCAAACGCTCCGGTATGCGCGCCTCGGCGATTTGCATCTCGGCAGAAAGCAAAGCGGCTGCAAAGTTCGCGGCAGGCGCGGGAAGGAAATGCCGAGAATGATAATTTCATAGAACGTTATCCCAACAAGGCGTAATTTTGCGGGCGATACCTCCAAAAGCCTGGCCGAAGCTCAGCAATTACGAAAAAATTTCGCTGGATTTCCGTGCGTTGACCTTGCACAGCAAGGAGACATTCCGGTTGCGGGCGGGGCGCGATTGTCCCGATCGCCTGCGTCGGGGCTGTTTTCCCCTCGTGGGCGGCCGATCGGTTTCCGACATACTTGAGACGCGTGCTGCGTGCGTTGAAACGCGGCACTCGAAACGCAGGAAGGGTCGATCATGACAAACCACAAAGGCCCCTTGGCACTCGTCGGCGATACTCCCATCGTCGAACTGTCGCATCTCGACACCGGCCCTTGCCGCCTGTTCGCCAAGCTTGAAAGCCAGAACCCAGGCGGTTCCATCAAGGACCGCATCGCTGTTTCGATGATCGATGCCGCCGAGAAGTCCGGCACGCTGAAGCCGGGCGGCCGCATCGTCGAGGCGACCGCCGGGAACACCGGGCTCGCGCTGGCGCTCGTCGCCACGCTGCGCGGCTACACGCTGACGCTCGTCATCCCCGACAAGATGAGCCGCGAGAAGATTGCCCATGTCCGCGCACTGGGGGCGGAAGTCGTTCTCACGCGCTCCGACGTACCGAAGGGCCACCCCGAATATTATCAGGACGTGGCAGAGCGCATCGCGAAGGAAACGGGCGCGTTCTTCGTGGACCAGTTCAACAACCCCAACAATCCCGCCGCGCATGAACGCAGCACCGGACCCGAAATCTACAAGCAGCTCGACGGCAAGGTGGACGCCATCGTGGCGGGCGTCGGTTCGGGCGGCACGATCACCGGCATCTCTCGTTACTTCGCGCGCGTATCGCCCTCGACGGATATCGTGCTCGCCGATCCGAAAGGGTCTATCCTTGCCGAATATATCAAGTCGGGTGTGGTCGGCGAGGCGGGAAGCTGGCTCGTGGAAGGCATCGGCGAGGATTTCATCCCGCCCGTCAGCGATCTTTCGCGCGTCACCCACGCCTACACGATCACCGACGGAGAAAGCTTCGCGGCGGCGCGCGAACTGCTTCTGAAGGAAGGCATCCTCGCGGGATCGTCGTCCGGCACGCTGCTCGCCGCCGCGCTTCGCTATTGCACCGAACAGACCGAGCCGAAGCGCGTCGTCACGCTCATCTGCGACTCCGGCAACAAGTATCTGTCCAAGATGTACGATGATCGTTGGCTGACCGATCAGGGCCTGCTTGAGCGGCCGCGCTTCGGCGACCTGCGCGATCTCATCGCCCGCCGTCACGATGAACACGCAACCGTGACGGTCGGACCGGACGATACGCTGCAAACGGCGTACAGCCGCATGAAGCTCTACGACGTGTCGCAGGTGCCGGTGCTCGATGGCGACCGCTGCGTCGGACTTCTGGATGAAAGCGACCTCCTCGTCGCGCTCACCTCCGGCACGCTCGATTTTCATCGTCCGGTGAAAGCCGCGATGGCCGCCAAGGTCGAGACCGTCCAGGCCAGCCGGCCGCCCGAGAGCCTTCTGCCTTTGTTCGACCGCGGCCTCGTGGCCGTCGTCGTCGACGGCGAGCGCTTCCTCGGCCTCATCACCCGCATCGACCTCCTCAACCACCTACGCAGAAAGATGGACTGACGTGGCCAAACATCATCGACACACGAAAACGGCGACCAAGGTTGTGCATGCGGGCGTTGAGCACGATGCTACCGGCGCCGTCATGACGCCAATCTATGCCTCCTCCACCTTCGCGCAAAGCTCGCCCGGCAAGCACACGGGCTGGGAATATGCGCGCTCTGGCAATCCGACGCGCGCGGCGTTCGAAAAGGCCGTGGCCGACCTCGAAGGCGGCGTTGCGGGTTTTGCGTTCGCGTCGGGCATGGCAGCCGAGGCGACGGTTCTCGAACTCATCGACCACGGCAGCCATATCGTGGCGAGCGACGACCTTTACGGCGGCACCTGGCGGCTTCTCGAACGCGTCCGCAAACGCACGGCGGGCCATTCCGTGACCTTCGTCGACGTAACCGACCTCGACGCCGTGAAGGCTGCGGTGCAGAAGGGCAAGACGCGCGTCATCTGGATCGAGTCGCCGACGAATCCGCTTCTCAAGGTGCCGGACCTCGCCGCCATCGCCGCCATCGGCAAGGCCGCGGGCGCGCTGACGGTCGCGGACTCGACCTTTGCCTCGCCGATCATCCAGAAACCGCTCGATCTCGGCTTCGACATCGTTCTGCACTCGGCGACAAAATACCTGTCCGGCCATTCCGATATCATCGCGGGCGTCGTGGCGGTCAAGGAACCCGCGCTCGCGGACGCGCTGCGCTTCCTGCAGAATGCGACGGGTGGGGTGCTCGATCCTTTCCCGGCCTTCCTCGCACTTCGCGGCCTCAAGACGCTGGCGCTTCGGATCGAGCGGCACAGCGCCAACGCGCTCGCCATCGCGCAATCGCTCGAAGGACACCCGAAGCTCAAGCGCGTGATCTACCCCGGCCTTGAGAGCCATCCGCAGCACGAGGTTGCCGCGAGGCAGATGAACGGCTTCGGCGGCATGCTGACGATCGACATCGATACCGATGAAGCCGGCGTGCGGCGCGTGCTGGAAAATCTGAGCCTGTTCACACTCGCGGAGAGCCTCGGCGGCGTGGAAAGCCTCGCGGGGCATCCCTACACCATGAGCCACGGTTCGCTGCCGCCGGAGCGGCGCGAGGCCCTCGGCATCGGCTGGGGACTGGTGCGGCTGTCGGCGGGCATCGAGGACGCGGGCGACCTGATCGCCGACCTGCGGCAGGCGCTGGAACACGCCTGAGCGCTCACCTTGTGGGGAGGCGGCGAAAAACCGCCCCCTATTTTTTCTTGGCCCTGCCGGCCTTCTTCGCCTTCGCGTCGGGCTTGTTCGGTCCCCAGACGCGGCTGTAATACGTATCGGCGAGTTGCAGCGCGGCGATCGGGTTATGACCGAGCACGCGATCCTTTGCGACGAGCACTGTCGAAAGCCCGTTGGCATATTTGAAAAACAGGCTGTCGTGGCCGAGGCAGAGCCCGAGCACGATATTGAACTCGGAACCGTGGCGGTTCAGCATCTCGGCCTGCGTGACGGGATTGCACATCGGCTCGAAGCCGCCCGGCTTGATCTTCTCGCCGTCCTTGAGGCCGATGTCTTCCTTCGGGATGTTCCCCGCCTTGCACGACACTGAAACCACATCGAACCCGTGGCTTTCGAGGATGCGGGACAGCACGTTCGCCTGCTCGATCAGGCCGATACAGTTCGCGATGCCGAGCTTCTTGAAGCCCATGCGCTTCGAAAACTCGACGATTTCCTCGACGCGCGTCCACTTGCAGTAGCCTTCCGCCTCGACGCGCGCCGATACCTGCGCAACCTTCAGCGTCTCCGCGTCGTCGTAGAGGGACCAGCCGTCGAGGATGGTCGCGGGATCGACCTTGCTCGGGCAGAAGCCCGGCCCGCGCGCCTCCGCCTCACCCTGCTTGCACGCCTGCACCGTGGAGGGACACAGCGCGCATGTCGGATCTTCGTAGGTCATCGCTGCCTCACCACGTCGCTTCAAGGCCGAGAAGACCGAGGATTTCACGGCGAAGCTCCACGAGACGGGCATCGTCGCGGTGGCGCGGGTAGTCGCGATCGACAGAGATATCCGCCTTGATGGTGGCGGGGCGGTCGCTGAACACGATGATCCGCGTCGCCATCACGAGCGCTTCCTCGACGTCGTGGGTGACGAGCAACGCCGTGAAGCCCTTCTGGTGCCAGAGCCGCACGATTTCGCCCTGCATCGAGATGCGCGTCAGCGAGTCGAGCTTGCCGAGCGGCTCGTCGAGGATGAGGAATTCCGGGTCGTTGACGAGCGCGCGAGCCAGCGCCACGCGCTGCGCCATGCCGCCTGAAAGCTGATGGGGATAGGCTTTCTTGAAGGGCGTGAGGCCCACGAGCGCCAACGCTTCATCCACGCGATGGCGGCGCGTCTTCAGCAATCCCTGGGCTTCGAGGCCGAGCGCCACATTGTCATAGACGCTGCGCCACGGATAGAGCGTCGGATCCTGAAACACGACGACGCGCGAGGGGTCGGGCCCGGTTATCGCCTTGTCGTCGACACGGATCTCGCCGCGCACGGGCTGGTCGAGACCGGCCACGAGGCGCAGCAGCGTCGACTTTCCGCAGCCGGACGGCCCGAGCAGCGCCACGAATTCGCCCGGCGTCACACGAAAATTGACATCCGCCAGCACCGGCAGCGGCTTGCCTTCGAGCGTGAACGAATGGGTTACGCCATGGACGTCGAGCGGCCGTGCAGCGGCGGCAACCGGCTCATCGGCATAAGCAACAGCGCTCACCATTTCACATCGCCTTTCTGATAGGAGAGAACACGGTCGCGGATCTTGAACAGCAGGGAAACGAGGCCCGTGCACATGACCGCCATCACGATCAAAGCCGCGTACATGTTCGCGTAAGCCGCCCAGCCCTGCGCCCACTGAAGATAGAAACCGAGGCCAGCCTTCACGCCCATCATCTCGGCCGTGACAAGCACGGCGAAGGACGCACCGAGCCCCATGAACAGCCCGACGAAGACATGCGGCAGCGCAGCCGGGATTGCCACCTTGAAGATGAGGAAGCGTTCGTTCGCGCCAAGCGTCCGCGCCACGTCGTAGTAAGCCGGGTTGACGCTCGCGACGCCGGACCACGTCAGCACGGCCACCGGAAAACCGGTTGTCAATGCGATGAGGAAAACGCTGGCGCTGAAGCTCGACGGGAAGGCGAAAAAGGCGATGGGGAGCCACGCGATGGACGGCACGGGGCCGATGAACCGCATGATAGGATGCACCCAATAGCCGAATGTGCGCGACCAGCCGAGCGCGACGCCCACCCAGAAGCCGATGATGGCGCCAAGTGCAAAGCCGAAGAATTCCAGCCTGAGCGAAGCGATCACGCCTTCGATGAGTTTCGGGTAATCGTCGGTGAAGACTTCCAGCAGCCCGTGCGGCGGCGGAAAGAAAGGCTGCGGCAGAAGGCCGAGCTTGCCCGCGAGCAACTGCCAGATCAGCGTGAAAACGCCGAGTGCAAGCGACCATGGCAGCAGGCGGCGCACCTTCTCGCCAAGCGCGGGCTGCCAGATGCCCGCGACGACGCCGACAAGAAGAGCGGCGGCAATGAAGACGCTCAGCGCCGCGAATTCTGTCACGCGTCCGAAATCGATGATGTCGGGCATATGATAGGTTACGCTTGCCGTCGCAAGCCACGACGCGCTCGCCGCGAACGCGAGCAGCAGCGCGAACGTCTTGATCGCCGGACGGGACCGGGGAAGGTTTGATGCTTCGCTTCCCTGTTCCAGCGTTGTCGTGATGAGGGTCATGAAACTCCCAAGAAGCGGCCTGCGTCCAGCGCGGCACAAACACATCCGGTTCGCAGCGGCGAGGCCGGCGAACGAGACAATTTTAGGGGTAGCGCGCCCCGCGCATCAACCGATATTTTTCGTTTTGACGCTTACTCTCCTCCCTTTAGGACATTGAATTTCAACAAATCTGCACTTTGTGAGATATATTTATCGAAAAACGGTGTTGCACGAAGAATTTGCTCCATTCTGTCGGGAAATATGGACTGCGGATCGCATCACCCTTGCGGCGTTCAACGACGTCGCCTTCGCATCAGCGAAAAAGCCAAAAAGCAGTCGCATTCAGCGGGTGGACGGGATGGGATTGCGTCCTGACTTGATCTTTTGGCAAACCTGACCGCAGCCAGCCGCAAATCGGCGATAATTGCCTCCGATTGCACCGCGAATACTTCATTTTTGACGGGCCTTCCTTTTGTTTAAATTTGACCAAAACCATCGCCCTCGTCAGGATATCGGTTGAAATTTGACGGCTTTTCCGGGCGCAATCCGAGCCTGGAATTTCGGAGGACATGATCATGACCCACGGCACACAGAATTCGGACGACGCAGATGAAAAGGCGCCTGCGGAAACGCAGCCGGTCATCAGCCGCCGCGCGATCCTGACAGGCGCGGGCGCCGTCGCCCTCGCGGCGCCGTTTGTGCTCTCGGCACGAGGAAGCGTTGCCGGGCCCATTCCGCCATTCCCGACCGGCCTGCCCGATTCGGCCGTATGCCGCGTTGCGGACAGCGTAGCCGCCACGGGACCGCTTAAGAAAGTGAGCCTCGCCTGGAATGCGGGGGCCGCCTGCCTCGTCGGCATAACGACCACGAAAGAGAAGGGCATCTTCGCCAAGCACGGGCTCGACGTGGAACTCGTCAACTTTTCGGGCTCGACGGACCAGCTTCTTGAAACCATCGCCACCGGCAAGGCCGACGCCGCCGTCGGCATGGCGCTTCGCTGGCTGAAGCCGCTCGAAGGCGGTTTCGACGTGAAGATCGTGGGCAGCACCCATGGCGGCTGCTTGCGCCTCCTCGTGCCCGCGACGAGCGACATCAAGAAACTCGAAGATCTCAAGGGCAAGACGGTGGCCGTGAGCGACATGAATTCACCGTCGAAGAATTTCTTCTCCGTGCGGCTCAAGAAAGCCGGGCTCGATCCGGAGAAGGATGTCGATTTCCGCCCGTTCCCGCTGCCGCTCCTTCGCACCGCCGTGGAGAAAGGGGAGGCGCACGCGCTCGCCGAAAACGACCCGATGCCGTATATCTGGCTGAAGGACGGTCAGTTCGTGGAAATTTCGTCGAACCTCACCGACGAATATGCGAGCCGCGTCTGCTGCCTCATCGGCGTGCGTGGCACAACGCTGCGCGAGGACAAATCCACCGCTGCGGCCATCGTTCGTGCGCTCGTGGAAGGGGCATCCTATGCACATCAAAATCCGGAAGAGGCCGCCGCGACCTATGTGCCTTATACTGCCGGCAAGACCACGGTCGAAGATGTGACGAATCTGGCGAAATACCACACGCACGGCCATCACCCGAACGGCGCCGAACTCAAGAAGGAGCTGGCGCTTTACGCCGAAGAACTGAAACTCGTGAACGTGCTGAAGCCTTCGACGGACATCTCCAGATTTGTCGACCGCATCTACGCGGATGTGGTCAGCTGAGACGACCTTGGCGGGCGCCTCGTGCTCCCGCCAGCATCGTGACCGCGCGCGACAGAGACAGATAAGCCTGTTCGGATCGGGGCCGAGTCGACGCAGGCTTATCGGCACCCCGAAAGCGCTCGCCGCTTCTGATTTCAAGGCACGACGCCTTAGCATCGCTGCCGCGAGTCCTGAGTGTTTCGTTACCTGGGCGCGCGCCTTGCTTGCGTCATAAAGGAGCGCGCGCCCGGTCCTTGGGCACGCGTCGTGCGCCCTAAGCCCTTGTTATCGTGTCACTATCAAACAAAACCGGTCGACCGCGAACGAGTTCATCGGTTCATGGAGCCCGCGCGCGCTTGAAGCCGCACCGCGCAGTGATTAGGTTGCCCCAAACCACATTTCCATGGGGATCGATCATGACGCAGACTACGGGCCGGCTTTTCGACGATATCGCCAAGTTCATGACGGACGCGGCCGGCGCGGCTCAGGGCGCGCGGCAGGAATTCGAGACCGCCGCGCGCAGCCAGGCGGAACGTTTCTTTCGCAGCATGGACCTTCCGCAGCGCGAAGAGTTCGAGGCGGTGAAGGCCATCGCGTTGAAAGCACGCGAAGAAAACGAGCGCCTCGCCAAGCGCGTTGACGAGCTTGAGGCAGCGGTTGCCCGTCTGCAGGGCACGGCGCCGACTCATGGCGGAACCGTCTGACCGGCGGCGGCGCGGCGGCTCCCTCGCTTGCGTTCCGTGATCGACCCGGGGTGACGTGAGCGGGGCCTCGGACGCTCGCCTATTAGCATGGGCCGCAACAGGAATTTTCGCCCGCGCCTCCGGATAAAATCGCCCGTCACGGGCGGCGTCATTCCGGCGCGCCTGGCGCGGTTCGGGCCTTGCCCATTGCGGCTTATCCTCCTCCGCTTTTCGCCTGCGGTCGACACATCGGCAACACTATCGAGCTAACGCCCCCTCCACGATGTTTTCCCCGTGGAGAAAGTGTCGACGCGATTGCGCGTGACAGGCGGATCACCCCATAGGCTGACAAGCATATGCGGTGAGACCGGGCGAATACGGCGGTTGTCGTAGTGGGGCATGTCCGGAACACTCTCGCCGCAGCTCAGAAGGGAATTGGGATGACCACTGCCGGGCAGGACTACAACCGACTTTCACACCCCGTGGACCTCGTGGAACAGATTGCGTGCGTGCAGGATTGGACCTTCGAGCGTTCGAGCGAAGATGAGTTGACTGTATCCGTGGCGGGCGAGTGGTGCGATTATCATATCTCGTTCAACTGGCGGGACGACCTTGAAAGCCTGCACATGGCGTGCGCGTTCGATTTCAAGGTGCCGCGCAACCGCATATCCGAGATCTATCGGCTTCTGGTGCTGATCAATGAGCAGCTTTGGCTCGGACATTTCGACATCTGGTCTTCCGAGGGCCTTCTGCTCTACAGGCAGGGTTTGATGCTGAACTGGGCCGAACCGACCGCAAAGCAGTGCGAAGCGCTTTTGCAGGCTGCAATCGACACGTGCGAGCGCTATTATCAGGCGTTCCAGTTCGTCGTGTGGGCGGGAAAGCGCGCCGAAGACGCATTGGCAAGCACCATCTTTGAAACCGAGGGGCAGGCGTGACCGAAACCGGGCGGACTTCATCGATCTTTCTCGTCGGAGCGGGCCGTATGGGCGGCGCGCTTCTTCGCGGCTGGCTTCGTGCAGGATTTCCGCCCTCCGCCATCGCCGTGCGCGAGCCACAGCCCTCGGCGCAAATGACCGCGCTCCTTCAGGACAAGGGCATCCCGATGCTCCCCGAGGACGAGCCGGATGTCATGGTGCTCGCGGTGAAGCCGCAGGTGCTCCCCGAGGTGCTGGCCGAGGTCGCCCATCATGCCGGGCCTCACACGGTGGTGCTGTCCATCGCGGCGGGCCGGACAGTGTCAGGCATCGCGGGCCAGTTCCGCGAAGGCACGGCCATCGTGCGCGCGATGCCGAACCTTCCCGCCGAGATCGGGCGCGGCGTGACCGGGGCTTTCCCAAACGCCAATGTAACCGATGCCCAGCGCGCGTTGTGCGACAAGCTTTTGCACGCCGTCGGCGAGGTGGTCTGGGTGGACGACGAGGCGCAACTCGACGCCGTGACGGCCGTCTCCGGGTCGGGGCCGGCCTATGTGTTCTATCTCGCCGAATGTCTGGCGCATGCCGCCGAGGAGGCGGGGCTTCCGCCCGACCTCGCGATGAAGCTCGCGCGGGCCACAGTGGAAGGTGCTGGCGAACTCATGCATCGCTCGCCGCTCGAAGCCGCGAAACTGCGCGAGAACGTTACCTCTCCCGGCGGCACCACCGCCGCCGCCCTCGCAGTCCTTGCGAAAGACGAAGGGCTCAAGGCGCTGATGCGCGAAGCCATCGCTGCTGCCGCGCGGCGCTCGCGCGAGCTGTCCCAATAGCCGCGCGGCTTGCAGCATCGGTATCGCGTCGGTCGGACGCCAGCCGCCTTACAGTCCTGCTGTTACCTCCCATCGCAAATGTGTGCTTGGTAAAAAAAGGGCCCTTGGCGTAAGGTTCGGGCAAATCAACCGGTTCAGCGGTGTGATGGGTAAACCGTTTGGCCAATACCGCGCGGTTGCGCTGTGGTTCGCGTTAGCGGCAGCTCTGACGCGCATCGTGCTCGCGGGCGGGTTGATGCCCGTCCTGTCGGAAAACGGTTTCGCGCTCGTCGTTTGCCGGGGGCTGGCTCAAACGGCGCCCGATTCGGGAAACGACGCCCCCGCCGACCGCGCGCACCATCCCTGCCCCTTCGCGTTCAATGGCGTCAGCTCGGCGGCAGTCCCACAGTTCCACCCGCCGAAGCCGCGATGGATTGCAGAGCGGACGACTACGCCCGTTCCGAACGATCTGGCTCGCGCAGTCGTCCTCTCCACGTTCCGGCCACGCGCGCCCCCGGCCGTATCGATCCCTTCGTAAGCAAATGCCCGATGCCCGCCGCTCGGTGGCGATGGCTCGCGGCTTCTCTTCCTCGAAACACACAGAACGAAACGGATTGATACCATGAAAAGATATCTGCTCGCAGCGGGCGCGCTCGCGCTTTCGGGCATCGCCGCAGCCTCCGCGCACTCCTACCTTCAGAAGGACATCTCGATCCTGCACCCATGGGCGCGACCAACCGCCGAAGCTGCGAAAACCGGCGCGGTCTACCTTTCGGTCAGCAACCGGGGCGAGACCGCGGACACGATTGTCTCCGCCTCGACGCCGGTAGCGGACAAGGCCGAGATCCACGAGCACGTCGAAGAAAACGGCGTCTTCAGGATGCGGGCCGTGCAGGGCGGGTTGAAACTCGCGCCGGGCACTTCCGCCGAGTTCAAGCCGGGCGGCCTTCACATCATGCTTTTCGGTCTCAAACAACGACTTGAGGAGGGCACTTCCTTCCCGCTCACGCTCGTTTTCGAGAAGGCCGGGAAGCTGGCCCTCGACGTGAGGGTGCAGCGCGGGCCGTCCGGGGATCACAAAGCCCATTGAAGTGTTCATGATTGCGCCGCCTGAGCGAGGCGGCGGCGGGCTTTCATCAGCAGCCTGAAACGAAGCCGCGGGCGGAAAATCCTGCGGCTTTCTCATTCAGGGAGATTTCGATGCCATCAGACATAACGGGAAACATGCTGAAGGCGGGCGCGGCCATGCTCGGCTTTCATCGCGAAGGCGCGGGGGGCACCTACTCCCTTCCCGCCCTGCCTTACGCCTATAACAGGAACGAGCCAGCCATCGACTCCGAAACCATGCGGCTTCATCACGACCGACATCATGCGTCTTACGTGCAGAAGCTGAAGGCGGCGGCGTCGAAAGGCGGTGGGTGGACGAAGAAACCGCTGCACGAGATATTGGCCTCGCTTTCCTCGGTGCCCGAATCCGTAAGGGCGGTCGTGCGGACCAACGCGGGCGGCCACGCCAATCACAGCATGTTCTGGCAGATCATGGGCGGCGACGGCGGGGATCCATCCGGCGATCTTGCGGCAGCCATCGCGCGCGACTTCGGCAGCTTTGAAAATCTGCGGACCGCCTTCAATAATGCGGGCGCGGGGCTCACCGGCTCCGGCTGGGTTTTCGTCACCGTCGACCGGGATGGCAAGCTCGGCATCGCGACGAGGCCGAATCAGGACACACCCCTGATGGATGGCGAGCGCGTTCTGTTCGGCAATGATGTCTGGGAGCACGCCTATTATTTGAAATACAACGATCGCCGCGCCGACTATCTCCGCGCCTGGTGGTCGGTGGTCGATTGGAACAAGATCGCCGAGCGCTACGAGGCCGCGAGACGAGGCGCTCTTACCATTTGACGCCGCTCGATTTCAACGCCGACCGGCGACAGGCTTTGCCGGCGCAACGCAACTGTGGAAGTCTTCGATACGCCGATGTGGAAGGGCGCGCGGGAGCGGGCAAAATCTGGCACAATCCGAATCGGGGTCGACGCCTGTGTAAAGTGAGATTTCGCCCCTGCCCCTTGCAAGCCTTCTTTCAGATCGATACGTCATGCTCGAAGCACGGCACGCGTTCTTCGTACCCCTGATCAAAGAGGAATCGTTTTGGGCCGCCTCCTGGCAACATTCGCGACGCTTCTGGTGCTCCTCATCGGCGCGGCCTTCACCGTGCCCGCCTTTCTGGACTGGAACGCATTTCGGCCCGATATCGAAGAGGCGGCATCCACCCTTTTCGGCCAGAAGATTCGCATCGTCGGTGATATCGACATCGCGCTCCTGCCAGAGCCGCATGTGCGCGCCTCGAAGATCGCGACCGATCCCGCTCCGGGCGACAAGCTCGCTCTGAGCGCGGAAGCGCTCGATCTGTCGCTTTCCCTGCAAGGGCTCATCGGCGGGCACGTGGAGGCAAGCCGTCTGAAGCTGGTTCGACCCGTGGTCATCGTTCAGGGAGCGTCGCGCGGCGGCGCGAGCGTGAGCACGGCAGAACCCGCGCTCCCGTTTGCGGCGGACGTCCGCTCGCTGGAGGTGGAGGGCGGTCGCTTCACCTTCGTCTCCGGACATGGCGCGCCGCTGACGATTTCCGGCATCGATGGAAAGGTCACGGCCGCTTCACGCGGGGCGCCCTACCGCACAAACGTGAAGGCCACCTTCGACAACCGCCGGTTCGACCTGAAAATCATCGCCCAGATCGCGCAGGGCTCAGGCATCAAGCTCGCAGGCAGCGCAACGGAGCTTGCCAGCAAGACGGTTCTCCATGCGGACGGCGTCCTTCGCCCGGGCTTGGCTCCGACCTTTGAAGGCGCGCTGACGCTGAACGCACCGAAGACGGCGGTGCTCGGCGCGCCTTTGGACGTGCAGGCGAGCGCGCGGGCAAAAGTCGATCTCGCCAGCGCGGCGCTTTCCGACCTCGTGCTGACCCTCGACGGCGCGAACCGCCCTCAGATCCTGGCTGGGCGCGCGAAGATTCCATTCGCCGGAAGCGCCCCGGCCGAAGTCTCTCTTCGCGCGAAATCGCTCGACGCGGACGCCTTGCTGGCGAAGGCGAACCCTGCGGCTGGATGGGCTGTGACAGCCGCGAGGCGATGGGACGAAGCACGCGCCGCAACCGACCGCCTGCTCTGGCTTTATCCAGAAACGCCTGTGCGGATCGATCTCGCGGCAGAGCATGTGCAGTTGAAGGATGACTTCATCGACAATCTGAAGCTCGAAGGCGCGCGCAACGGCGACGGCTGGGCGTTCTCAAGCGTCGCGGCCACCCTTCCCGGCGACACGACGCTCGGCTTTACCGGCTCGCTCGCTCGCGACAGCGGCAAACCCGAACTGGCGGGCAAGCTTTCCATCGATGCACGGCACCTTCCGCGACTCACCCGCTGGATGGCACCGGAAGCGGACGGCAAGAATTCGCTCGCGCGATCCATCGCGTTCACGGGAGGGCTCAAACTCTCCGAGACCATCGCGGCGCTCGAAAGCCTTTCCGGAACGATTGACGGCGCACCCTTTACCGGTGGCGTCAGACTGGACAGCCAGCCGGTTCGTCGGCTTTCGCTCACGCTGTCAGGCGACCGGTTTGTCCTCGCCGGGGCGGATGCGGGAAAAGACGCTGATGCCTTTTCAACCGACGCGCTGAAGTCGGTGTGGCAAGGGACACTCTCGCAGTTGGCGCCGTTCTTCGGCGAAGACGTTTCCGACATCCAGACCGGCGAGATCAGCCTTTCCGCCGGCGAACTTCACACAAGTCTCATTCACGCGAAGAGTCTCGCCGCGCAAATCAGGTTCAATCCGGATGTTGTGACCATCACGAAGCTCAGCGCCGAGACGCTGGACGGCCTCTCGGTGCAGGGCGAAGGCGCCGTGGCGCTGAAGACCGCCGCCCAGGGAAGGTTCGAGGGACGCGTCGAAGCGCGCACGCCGGAAGCTGTCGCTCAAGCCGCCGCCCTTCTCGGCGTCGCGCCGGATCAACTTGGCGCGCGGACCCGGATGATGGCTCCGGCCCTGCTCGCGATCAACTACGGAGCGGAGACGAGAGGACAAGGCGGCGCGGCGCTGATTTCCGGCTCGCTCGGCGATGTCCGTGTCGATGGCCGCGCGCAGATCAGGGGCAATCTCGCAGACTGGCGGACGACGCCGTTCACGGCACAGATCGGCGCATCCTCGGCCGATGGCAACAAGCTCCTTGCGCTTCTTTACCCGAAAGCCGCCCCCGCGTCCTCGACTCCTTCCCCAGGCACGCTCAACCTTCGCCTTTCGGGCACATCGCAGCGGTTCGATACGTCGGGCACCCTCAAGACGCAAGCCTTGCAGGCGCAGGTCGACGGCGCCACCGAGATGAAGGAACAGAAGCCGTCGTTCTCAGGCAAGGTTTCCGCAACGGCACCATCGCCTGAGCAATTTCTGTCGGCGCCGCTTCTGGCGCTGCTCGGCGCGGACACCAAAGCGCCGATCCGTATCGAGGCTACGGTCACGGCGACGCCCGAACGCATCGAAGCGACGAAGCTCAAGGCCGAGTCCGGGCGCAATGCCATCAATGGCACGCTCGCCGCCATCCTCGCGGAACAATTGGGCATCGAAGCCTCTCTGAGCGCCGACCAGTTGTCGCTCCCGTCGTTGCTTGGTCAGTTCCTCGCTCCGCCCGCCAACGAAACCGCTCCGAGCGACGCGTCTCCGCTCTGGAGCGAGCGCCCGTTCAACAAGATCGCGTTCGAGGAAACCACCGCCCGCATCGCGCTTGGCGTGCGGACGCTCAAGATTGGCGACGGCTTTGCGCTTTCCGATTCGCAAGTTTCCGCCGTGCTCGACAAGGGCCGCCTCGACATTCGCAAACTCGAAGGCAAGGCGCTCGGCGGCACGCTGTCGGGGTCGCTCGTGCTCGACGCGAAAGGCCCCACCGTCAAGGCAACCGCGAACATCTCCCTTGCGAATGCGGATCTTTCGCTTCTGCCGGCGCAAAATTCACCACCGCTCATGCAGGGCCGCGTTTCTCTCATCGTCAAGGCGTCCGGTCAGGGGCTCAGTCCGCGCGGGCTTATCGCTGTTCTCGGCGGCAAGGGGGCGATTGCGCTTTCGGAAGGCCAACTCGCGAGGCTTTCCCCGGCGGCGCTTCAGAAAAGTGGAGACGATTTGCAGTCGGCCAGCGCGCCCCTCGCGGAAGATGTCATCGCACGCAAGGCACAGGACGCGCTGCAATCGGGGGACTTCAAATTCCGCAAGCTGCGGTTTCCGCTCGTCATCCGCGACGGCACGTTGGAAATTCCGCGCGCGTCTTTCCGCCATCTTCGCGACGGCACCATTCGCATGCAGGCCGACCTCGACCTCGCAACCATGCAAGCGGACACAACGTGGCAGGTCGGCGTCAGTTCGGACCGACGCAAATGGCCACCGGTCAAGCTCATCCTCGCGGGGCCGCTGCGCGAGTTGGGCACCGCGCGGCGCTCGCTGTCGGCCGAGGCGTTTGTTCGCGCCGTGACGGTGCGCAAGATGGAAAACGACATTGCACGGCTTGAAAGCCTGAACAGGCCGCAGCCGTCTCCGTCCGTTCAAACGTCGCAGCCCGCCCCGAT
Organism: Rhodomicrobium sp.; assembly: GCF_047605405.1. Lineage (NCBI taxonomy): Bacteria > Pseudomonadati > Pseudomonadota > Alphaproteobacteria > Hyphomicrobiales > Hyphomicrobiaceae > Rhodomicrobium > Rhodomicrobium sp. Next base: position 39,777 of record NZ_JASGFR010000022.1, read on the forward strand.
GGCTCTGCCGCAGCCCCCTGCCATGCCCGCCCAGGCGTCATCATGGACGACGGCGCAGGAGCCCGCGCCGCGCCCCCGCCGCAGTCCGAACTCGTCTTCGGCGAAGCAGCCCGGCGCGGCACCGGCGCGCCTGCCATCCGATCCGTCGTCGGCGGACTTCGACAAGCGCATCCGCGATACGCTCGCGCCGCAAGGTGGGCGTTGAAGGGCGAACGCTGAGCCGGAGCCCGTTCCGATCTGATCGATCGCCATCAGATCGGTAAAATCGTCTCTTCAGAGTTCAAAAGCGGATACATCCATCAGGCAGTACCAACCCTAGGCGACGCGTCGGAGCGCGTTGCGCAGCGCATGCACGATCTCGCCGATCTGGTTCTCGGTCACGATCAGCGGGGGCGACAGCGCGATGATTTCGCCGCCCTGTCGCACGAGCACACCGTTCGCGAAACAGTCCTGATAGACCTCGAAGGCGCGCTTGCCCGCCCCGTCGACGCGCGGCTCAAGCTCGATGCCCGCAACGAGTCCCTGATTGCGGATGTCGACGACGTGCGGCTCGCCCCTGAGCGAATGCACGGCTTCTTCCCAGACCGGCGCGAGTGTGGCAGCGCGCTCGAAAAGCCCTTCGCCTTCATAGATGTCGAGCGTTGCGAGCCCCGCCGCGCAGGCCACGGGGTGGCCGGAATAGGTGTAGCCGTGGAACAGCTCGATGACGTGTTCCGGCCCCTGCATGATGGCGTCGTGAATCTCGCGCTTCGCGATGGCGGCGCCCATGGGGATCGCGCCGTTGGTGATGCCTTTCGCCACGGTGAAAATGTCGGGCACGACGCCGAACGCCTGCGAAGCGAAGGCGGCGCCCATGCGCCCGAAGCCCGTGATGACCTCGTCGAAGATGAGGAGCAGCCCGTGTCGGTCGCAGATCGCTCGGAGCCGTTCGAGATAGCCCTTCGGCGGCAGGATCGCGCCTGCCGAGCCGGACATGGGCTCCACGATCACGCCCGCGATGGTGTCGGCGCCATGCAGGGCGATGATGCCTTCGAGCGCCTCGGCAAGTTCCGCGCCGTGCTCCGGCTGGCCCTTTGTGAAGGCGTTGCGCCTGATGTCGAGCGTATGCGGCAGATAGTCGACATAGGGAAGGAGCGCTCCGAAGGCGCGGCGGTTGTTAACGAGTCCGCCGACCGACATGCCGCCGAAATTGGCCCCGTGATAGCCCTTTTCGCGACCGACGAATCGCGTGCGCTGGCCCTGCCCTCGCGCATGATGGTAGGCAAGCGCGATCTTGAGAGCCGATTCGACCGCCTCGGAACCGGAATTCGCGAAGAAGACCCGGTCGAGGCCCTTCGGCGCGATGCGCGCGAGCCGCGCCGCCAGTTCAAATGCGCCCGGGTGCCCGATCTGGAACGCGGTCGCATAGTCCATCTTCAGAAGCTGACGCTCCACGGCTTCCGCGATTTGCGGCCGCGCGTGGCCCGCGTTCACACACCAGAGCCCCGCCACGCCATCGAGAACCTTATGGCCATCGATCGCGGTATAATGCATACCTTGCGCCTCGACGAGCACGCGGGGGCTGGCCTTGAACTGGCGGTTCGCCGTGAACGGCATCCAGTAGGCCGACATGTCGAGTTCGTTGGACGACGGGGCGGCAGCGCTCGAATTCTGGTTCATGTGCGTAACCTCTTTTGGCAACGGGGTTTAAACCCCCGAGGGCGTTGTCACAAGCCGAATGCACGGAAAGGAAATCAGATGTCGAAAAGTGCAAGGGTCGCGGTGATTACCGGTGCGGGCAACGGCATCGGTGCGGGCGTGGCGCGCGAACTTGCGGCACAAGGCTATGTCTGCGTCTGCGCCGACAAAGACAAGGGGCGCGCCGCCGAGGTCGCCGGACAGGTCGCGGGCTGCGCCGTCGCCTGCGACGTATCAAGCGAGGCGGATGTAAGCCGGCTCGTTTCGGAGGCCGCCACGCGCTTCGGCGGTATCGACGCCATCGTGTCGAACGCGGGGATCATGCAGCGTACCCCGCTCGCCGAAACCTCGCTCGAAGACTGGAACCGCGTCCTCGCCACGAATCTCACGGCGGCATTCCTGCTCGCGAAGCATGGGGAAGCGCATCTGCGGTCCGCGAAAGGCGGCATGGTGCTGATCGCATCAACGCGCGCGCATATGTCGGAGCCTGACACCTTCGCTTACTCCGCCAGCAAGGGCGGCCTCGTCGCGCTGACGCATTCGCTGGCGGTCACGCTCGGGCCGGACGTGCGCGTGAATTGCATTTCGCCGGGATGGATCAACGTCGACGAAAGCGCGGTGCTTTCGGCGGAAGATCACGCGCAACATCCCGCCGGGCGCGTCGGCGTGCCAGCCGATATCGCGGCTGCGGTGGCATTTCTACTTTCACGCGAGTCCGGCTTCATGACAGGCTCGGAGCTTATCGTCGACGGCGGGATGACCCGGAAGATGATCTATCGGGAGTAGAGTGCGATGCACATCGATCTCAATGCGGATATGGGCGAAGGTTTTGGCGCGTATCGCATCGGGCATGACGAGGAGCTTGTCGACATCGTCACGTCCGCGAACGTCGCTTGCGGCTTCCACGGCGGCGACCCCACCATCATGCATGGCCTCGCGGTTCAGGCGGCGGCGCGCGGCGTGGCGCTCGGCGCGCACCCCGGCTTCAACGACCTTTGGGGTTTCGGCCGTCGCGCGATCCCGATGGCCGCGCGCGAACTCGAATATATGGTGGCGTATCAGATCGGCGCTCTTCAGGCGCTCGCGGCCTATGCTGCGGCACCGCTACGCCATGTGAAACCGCATGGTGCGCTTTACACCATCGCCGCGGAGGACGCGGCCTGCGCGGGCGCGATCGCCGGGGCCGTGCGCACGGTAGACGAGCGGCTGATCCTTGTTGGGCCGCCTGGATCCGAGCTTGAAAGGGCTGCCAATCTCGCGGGCCTTGCTTTCGCGCGGGAAGGCTTCTGCGACAGGCTCTATCGCGAGGACGGCTCGCTCGTGCCGCGCGACGAACCGGGCTCGGTCATCGCGAACGCCGACGCCGCCGCGTTGCAGGCGCTCCGGCTCGCGACGGAAGGCGTGGCCTACACGGCGGGCGGCGGCAAGGTGAAGCTCGAAGTCGATACGCTGTGCATCCATGGCGACGAACCCGCCGCGGTCGCCGTCGCGAAAGCGGTTCGCCGCGCGCTCGAACAGGTGGGCGTCGAATTGCGCCCTCTTTCGCCATCCGTCGCGTCGGCTGTGTGATCGATGATCAAGCCGTGCCGAGATGCGCCTCGTACCACGCCTTGAGGTCGCCGAGGGCCGGATACGCGAGGTTCCGCCAGAGATAACGGCGGATGCGCGGCAGATGGCGGAGATAAGCGTGCTTGCCGTCGCGCATCGACAGGCGAACGAAGATGCCGAGGATCTTCGTGTTGCGCTCGGCGCCGAGGATGGCGTAGGCGCGGGCGAATGCGTCGGCATCGAAAGCCGGATCGGCAGCGGAGGCACTCTCGCAATAGCGCGCATAAAGCGTGCGTTCGACGGCTTCCGGCACGTCCAGCCGCGCGTCCTGCAACAACGAAACGAGATCGTAGGCTGGATGCGCCCACACCGCGTCCTGGAAATCGATGACACCGAGGCGCTTGAGCCCGTCGCGCTCGCGACAGATCAGCAGGTTCGGTGAGTGGTAATCGCGCAGCGCGACGGTCTTCGGCTGATTTTCGAGCCAATCGAGATGCGGCGCCCATGCAGCAACGAAGGAGCGGGCTGTCTCGACCGGGTCGGCGGCCGTTGGCTCAAGCCGGAAATACCATTGCAGCAGAAGGTCGAGTTCGACGTCCATCGCCTCGCGGTCGAAGGCGGGAACCTCATAGACACCGCCGCACGGCAGGGGAAGCGAGCGCGGCACGCCGGATGCGTGGATCGCCCACAGGCCGTCCGCCGCCAGCGCATAAAGGGGTTCCAGCGCTTCACCCTCGGTGATCAGATCGCCGAACACCGCATCGCCGAGATCTTCGATCAGATAAAGTCCGGCGTCGGTGTCCGAAGCCGTAACGGCGGGCGCGGATAGCCCGGCGCGATCCCGCAACCAATTTGAAACCGCAATGAACGGGGTGCCCTCACGCGCGAGATGGGCGATGGCGCAATAAGGGCGGCCGCCACGGATCGGCGGCCCGTCACTTTTCGGTGGCCAATCCATGAGCATCACGGTCTCTCCCGCCCGAGCGAGACGCAGGAATTGCCGCGCCGAGGCGTCGCCGCGCAAACCGAGGCAGCGCGCGCCCGTCCAGCCGCACCGTGCAAGAAACGCTTCGATCTGGCGGAAGCGCGCGAGCTTCCTTTCCCACGCGCCGAGACCTGTGAGCGTGACGCGGCGTGTCGTACCTTCGCCCTCTATGCGAACGTCGAGCCGATCGTGTGGCAGCGCGCCAGCCACAATGTCGGGCCATTCGACCAGCACCGCTGCCGTCTGGCACATCTCCGCAAAGCCGATTTCTTCTTCGTCGCCCGGACTGAGCCGATACAGGTCGCAATGATAGACGGTGCGGCGCGGCGTTTCGTAGGCGTGGACGATCTGGTAAGTGGGGCTCGTCGCCTCATCGGTCACGCCGAGTGCCGCAAGCAGCCCCTGCGCAAAGGTGGTCTTGCCTGCGCCGAGATCGCCGGACAGCGTGATGATATCGCGCTCCGAGACGAAGGCCGAGAGACGGCTTGCCAGCGCCTTCAATGCTTCCGCGCTATCGATTTCCCACACGGGCACCCCTCCGATTCCTCCGCCGAACGTTCTTCTACGATCGTCCAGCATCGCGGTCAAAATCAGGATGCGCACACACTGCGAAAAGAGGTTCCGCCTGTATAAGGGTCAAGGGAGCGTTATCGAAGCTCGCGTGTTCTTGTCGCGAGCACATGTGGAAACGCGAGGTCCAGATGACCAAAGTCCATTACGAGATTGTGGAGCACGACGGCGGCTGGGCCTACAAGGCGGAAGGCGTTTTTTCCGAGCCATTTCCCACGAAACAGGCCGCCTTGGCTGCGGCCGAACTGGCGGCAGGCGAACAGCGCGTTTCAGGCACGTCGCAGGATATCGAGTTCGAGGATGCGTCCGGCCGATGGCATCGCGAATTCGAGCCGGGCACAGACCGCCCCGAAACCGACGTCACCGCAGAATGACAGCCAGCTAAGGCGCGTGCTCCAGAGCCGCATCGCTTCAGGAAGGCCGGCAATAAGCGGCCAAGGTTGCGCCACCAAGGAGCGAGTGACAGAGCGAGCCAGCCAGTCCGCCAGTTCAGCCTTGTGCACGCCCGACGGCGATGGCCTTGCTCTCGGTCACGCGCGAAAGATCTTTCGCGATCTGCCGCATGGTGCGGACCTGGCCAACCTTGGCGCTCAGCACATACTGCCAGTCGTGATAGCTTTCGCGGATCTGAAATTCTTCGTAAAGCTTCGCCAGTCGGTCGGCAGCCTTTGCCGCGGCGTTCTGGAGGTTGGAAATTTCCTCCTCCGCGCGAGCCAGCCGCTCGCGCAAGATGGTATCGTCTCTCGTCATGGATGCCTCCCTTGTTGTTCTTCCTTGAGGCGCACGTTCCTTCGCGGGAGCGTGTCTTTTCAAGACTATAGCGCGAAGTCGTGGACGATTTGCTACGCTACTTTCGATGCAACCGACGGATCGCTGTGAAGTTGTGATCGAAAATCCTCAGACGAAATCACACCTTGTTGAACGTCAAAAAAACAAGTGGCCGGAGAACCCGGCCACTTGATCGACATCACACGGCACGAGCCGCGAAGACATGGTCACGCCAGAACGGCGGCGAACTTCACAAGCGCCTGATCGACCTCTTCGCGCTTGATGATGAGCGGCGGCGAAACGCGAATCGTGTGTTCTTTCGTGTCCTTGCAGAGGATGCCGCGATGCTTGAGCGCCGCGCAATAGCGGCGCGCGCCGCCGGCGTCCGGGTGCAACTCGATGGCCATCATCAGGCCGCGTCCGCGCACTTCTTTCACCACGTGGCTGTTGATCGCCTTCAGTCCCTCGCGGAAATAGGCGCCCATCGCGGCTGAATTCTCGACCATGCCTTCGTCGGTCACGACTTTCAGCGCCGCGCGGGCCACCGCGCAGGCAAGCGGGTTGCCGCCGAAGGTGCTGCCATGCTCGCCGGGCTTCAGTACGCCCATGATCCGCGAGGTGGAGAGCACCGCCGATACGGGATAGAATCCGCCGGAAAGGCCCTTGCCGAGCAGCGTCATGTCGCTTTCGACGCCCTCATGCTCTTCCGCGAGCAGCTTGCCCGTGCGCCCGAGACCCGTCTGAATCTCGTCGAGGATGAAGACGATCTTTTCGCGTGTGCAAAGTTCGCGCGCGGCCTTCACGTAGCCGGGCGGCGGGATGATCACGCCGGCCTCGCCCTGAATCGGCTCCATCAGCACGGCCACGGTGTTCGGCGTGACGGCGTTTTCAAGCGCCGCGATATCGCCGAAGGGAATGATTTTGAACCCCGGCGTGAACGGGCCGAATCCTTCGCGCGCCGTCGGATCGGTCGAGAAGCTGACGACGGTCGTCGTGCGGCCGTGGAAGTTCTTGTCGAAGACGATGATCTCGGCCTTGTCCTGCGGCACGCCCTTGACCGTGTAGCCCCACTTGCGGACGATCTTGATGGCCGTCTCGACGGCTTCCGCGCCGGTGTTCATCGGCAGCACCCGATGCGACCGCGTCAGCTTGCAAAGCTCTTCGAAGAACGGCGCGAGCTGATCGTTGCGGAAGGCGCGCGACGTGAGCGTGAGCTTGCCCGCCTGCTCGACCAGCGCCTCGCGGATTTTCGGATGGCAATGCCCCTGATTGACTGCGGAATAACCGGCAAGACAATCGAGATATCGGTTGCCATCGACATCCCAGACCCAGACGCCTTCGCCCCGGCTCAACACGACGTCGAGCGGCTTGTAATTGGTCGCGCCGAATTCGTTTTCGGTCGCGATGAAATCATGGGCCGAGGAGAAGCTGCGCGCCGGAGCGAATGCGGTGTCAAACGTCATGGGTTTCACCTCTTTTGGTTGCCGAATCGGATTTGAGATCGAGCCGGAGCGTCATGCAGTAAGCGCCGCCGCCGGACATGATGAAGGGGCGCAGATGGAGCGAGGTCACGGCATAGCCGCGCTCGCGCAGCTCGTCGGCGAGGCGCTGCGTCGGCTCCGCCATGACGATGTCGCGCCCGATATTGACGGCGTTGACGGCGAAACGCGCCGCGTCCTCGTCGCTCGCCTCGATGCGCTTGTCGGCGGCCACGTGATCGCGGATGACCGACAGCGAAGCCTTCGAGAACGCTTGCGGGTAATATAGAACCTCTCCGCCGCTCAAAGGCACGAAACAAGTGTCGAGATGGTAAAAGCGGCCGGAGACGAGTTCGAGCGGCTTGACCGGAACATCGAAGAAATCGCGAAGCACATCCGCCGCATCAAAAGAGGAACGCGGACCGAAACCGGTCCAGAAAAACTGCCGATTTGCGTCGAAAATCGCGTCGCCAGCGCCTTCCTGCCAATAACCCTTCGGCATCTGGCCGACGTCATCGAAGGTGCCTTCGTCTTTCAGTCGCGCGAATGCTTCGAGGAAGTGCCGCTCCTCACCCTGCCGCTCGGGGTAGCGGAAGCGGGCGGCCATTACGCGGCGGTCGAGGACGACGGCGGCATTCGCCGGGAAGACCATGTCCGGCAGGCCCGGCGCGCCGTCGATATGAAGAACTCGCGCGCCCGCCTGCCTTAACGCTTCGGCCAAAGATGCGGCAGCGTGCCGCGCTTCTGCCCGATTTCTGACCTCGTCCCTGCGCCATTCCTCTGGCGTCATCCAGGGATTGATCTTGTACGACACCTCGAAGTGGCTGTCGTCGGTCATTAAAAAGGTTGGCGTTTTTGGCATCCTGCCTCTCGCGACGATTCGCATGCAATTTCCATGCAAATTATCGGCGTTGACCTCATCAGTCTAAAGGATGCAAGTTGCGCGAAACGTTGCAAAAAGCTGACAAAATGCGGGCGCGGCTTAGCAAAGTGCCAAATCATGCCTCTCGACGAGACCAACCGACGACTGATTGCTCTGCTGCGTGAGAACGCGCGGATGCCCGTGGCGACGCTCGCGGCAATACTCGGCCTGAGCCGCGCCACGGTTCAGAACCGAATCGACCGTCTCGTGCATGACGGAGTGATCACCGGTTTCACGGTGACGTTGCGCCGCGAAGCGGAGCCCGACGCTGTCTGCGCCATCATGATGATACAGGTGGAGGGCGAGCGAACCGAGCCCATCTATAAGGCGCTGCGCGGCTTTCCCGAAGCGGTCGCGATACACACGACCAACGGGCGCTGGGATTTCGTTGTGGAGTTGCGAACGCCCGATCTCGAAGCCTTCGACCGCGTGCTGCGCCGCATCCGCGAGTTGAAGGGAATATCGAGTTCCGAAACGAGCCTGCTTCTGTCGAGCCACCGGCGCTAGAGGATGCCCCGCAAAAGTGGATGCCGGATTTGCGTTATATCTTGAGATGAAAAGCGATGGGCGAAAGCCGCCGGGCGGCAGGTCAGAACCGGATTTGCCGGGTCGCCGCTTTCGCTGCCCGAGCCTTTTTCGCAACGACCGGCTGCTGCGCTTCCATTTCGAGCCGCGCCTGACGAAGCTTCTCGATCTTGGCGACGCGGAGCGCACTTTCGGAATCGATGATGGCGCGAGCGGCGGTGTCGGTCATGTCTGCCTTTGACTGCGGCTTGCGCGGCGAAGCGAACAATGTGTCTTTCGTAATCATGGGTTTTTCTTTCCTTAAGTGTGCAAAAGGCCGGGCGAGAGCCCAGCCTTCCGCTATTTCTGATGCTTTCCCAAAGGAAAACTGTCGGCGCGCATTACGCGGCCTGAAGATTTTCCGCGGAGCTTTTGCCCGAGCGATTGTCACGCACGATTTCGAACGAAAGCTTCTGGCCTTCGGTAATCGTGCGCATGCCGGCGCGCTCAACTGCGGAGATGTGAACGAAGACGTCAGCCGAACCGCTGTCGGGTTGGATGAAGCCATAGCCCTTGTTCACGTTAAAAAATTTCACTGTGCCAGTATTCATGACGATTTCCTTTCAATCGGTCATAAGTTTTTCCTCGCTGTTCCTGCGTGGACCAGCGATTGTTCAGGATCGATTTTGGCAGAAAGATCGTCAGGACGCGCTCAGGCGCGGGAAACAAGCTCAGCAATCAAGATCGATGATGTTTATATAGCCGCGTCCGGTGTCCGAAACAAGGCAAGTGGCGAAATATTTCTGTTGAACGACTTTTCAACCCGAGAATATTTCCCGAAGCTTGCGGCGGCATATGCGCTTGCGATCTTGACCGCAGCGAAGGTTGAAATCAGCCCGCGCATCGGCGAAGCTCGCGCGCGATGGCGCCTTCAGACCTGCCCCTTTTCGATGCGGATTTGTCCGAGCCCCCCGCTCGCGGAGCTAAGGCGCGTGCGACGGTGCCGGTGCTGCTACCGCTCGCGCTCGACGAGCCTTACACTTATGAAGTGCCGGACGGTGAAACGCTGGCGCCCGGCGATTTCGTGGTGGTCCCCCTAGGCCCCATGAAGCGCATCGGCGTCGTGTGGCGCGAGGCGACCGCCCGTCCGGTCGATCCCAGGAAGCTCAAGCCCGTGCTCGCGCGCCTCGACGAGGTGCCGCCGCTGCCGCCGCTCAATCTCGCCTTCGCGGACTGGGTCGCGCAATACACGCTCGCACCGAGGGGCATGGTGCTGCAAATGATGATGAGCGCCAGGCTCGTCTTCGAGGCGGAGGAACCCCGCTTCGGCTTTCGCGCTAGCAGCGGCGTGCCGTCGCGGATGACGGAAGCCCGCCAGCGCGTCATGGCCGCCGTGGCCGATGGCGCGGTATGGCCGAAGAAGAAGCTCATGGATGCGGCGGGCGTCAGCGCTGCGGTGATCGACGGCCTTGCGGGGGCGGGCGCGCTCGTCCGCGCCGAGCTTCCACGCGCGCGCACCCTCGCTCCGAAGCCGGATTTCGCCTTCGCCAGTCTCACGGATGCGCAGCTCACTGCGGCGGACGCGCTGCGGGAAACCATCGCGGATGGCGGCTTCTCCGCAACGCTCCTCGACGGCGTGACCGGCTCCGGCAAGACGGAAGTCTATTTCGAGGCCGTGGCGGAAGCGCTGCGGCGTGGCGAGCGTCAGGTGCTCATTCTGCTGCCCGAAATCGCGTTGACGAACCAGTTCCTCGAACGCTTCGAGCGCCGCTTCGGCTGCCGACCGTGCGAGTGGCATTCCGCCGTTTCACCGAAGGAGCGCGCGCGCGTCTGGCGCGGGGTGGCGCTCGGCGAGGTGCGGGTGCTGTGCGGCGCGCGCTCTGCTCTGTTTCTGCCCTTCGCGGATCTCGGCCTCATCGTGGTGGACGAAGAGCACGACCCGTCCTTCAAGCAGGACGACCGCGTGACCTATCAGGCCCGCGACATGGCCGTGGTGCGCGCCTCGCTCGGCAAAATCCCCATCGTGCTCGCCTCGGCGACGCCGTCCGTCGAAAGCGTCGTGAATGTCCAGCGCGGCCGCTACCGGCACGCCATTCTGCCGGGCCGTTTCTCGGGCAATGCCCTGCCAGATGTCGAGGCGGTGGACTTGCGCGCGACGCCGCCGGAGCGCGGCACGTGGATCAGCGATCCGCTCATCGGCGCGGTGAACGAGGCGCTCGCGAAGGGCGAACAGGCACTCCTGTTCCTGAACCGGCGAGGCTATGCGCCGCTGACGCTCTGCCGCGCGTGCGGCCATCGCTTCACCTGCCCGCAATGCACGGCCTATCTCGTGGAGCATCGCCTGCGCGGGCGGCTGATCTGCCACCATTGCGGCTTCTCGCTGCCATTTCCGAAGTCCTGCCCGTCCTGCCACGGCGAGGGGACGCTCGCCGCATCCGGTCCCGGCATCGAGCGCGTGACGGAGGAGGCGCAGAACCGCTGGCCCGAGGCGAGGCTCGCGGTGCTGTCGAGCGATCTCGTGCCGTCGACGGCGGCGCTGCGCGAAATCCTGACCCGCATCACGGAAGGCGATGTCGATATCGTCGTCGGCACGCAACTCGTCTCGAAAGGCCACAACTTCCCGAAGCTGTCCTTCGTCGGCGTGGTGGACGGCGATCTGAGCCTTGCCACCGCCGACCCGCGCGCGGGTGAGCGCACGTTCCAGCTCTTGCATCAGGTGACGGGCCGAGCCGGCCGCTTCGGCGCGCCGGGACGAGGGCTGATCCAGACGCATTTCCCTGACCACCCCGTGATGCGCGCGCTCGTCTCCGGCGACCGAGAGGCGTTCTATGAGGCAGAAATCGGCTTGCGCGAGGAGGCGGGCTATCCGCCGTTCGGACGGCTCGCCGCGCTGATCGTATCCGGCAAGACGCGCTACGACGCGGAGGGCTACGCGCGCGCGCTCGCGGTTGCCGCGCCGGAGGCATCACGCATTCAGGTGCTGGGGCCCGTGGAAGCGCCGCTCGCGATCATTCGCGGCCTGCACCGCCAGCGGCTCCTCGTGAAGGCCGCGCGCGAGGCCGATCTTCAGGCCTATTTGCGGGCGTGGCTCAGCAACGCGGACGCGCCGCGCGGTGGCGTCACGCTACACATCGATGTCGATCCGCACAGCTTTCTTTAGAGCCTGATCCGCAAGGCGGACGCCGGTATTGCGATAAGACACCTTAGCGGGAAATCAACCGATCTCCAGGCTGGTGAGGCCGAAGCAGCGCTCGCTTTGGACATTCGGGATGCCGCCGGTATACATGCGCGCCGTTTCGAACATCGGCTCCATGCCGTAGCGCTGCGCAAGCTCGGCGCTACGCGGATTGGCCTCGGTCGTATCGAGGAAGATCGGCTCGCCTCGAAGTTTCGACGACAGCCCTTCGAATAGCGCGCCCGCCACATGCGCGGCGTCGGCGAACAGCGGCCCGATCCTGAAGCCCGAGCGGCTCGCGCGCGCGACGCCATAACCGGCGAGACGATTCCCGCTCAGAACGCCGAGCGCGACCGCTTGCGGCTGATCGATCCACCGGCGCAGGAGGCGGGCGCGCGGAGCGGGAAACACGGTTGCGTCATAGCGGCAAATTTCGTCGAACCCGATGGAGGACAGCTGGACCAGACCGGCAGGTTCGGTGCCGCCTCCCGTGCCCTGATACCGCATGTTGCGGTAGGCGAGCTTGAAGCCGGACTTCCTGTAATTGTCCTGTTGCGCAACGACGCCGTCGAGACCGACGTTGCGCGCGCCCATGTAGTCCATCGCCGTATGCCAGAGCTTCAAACCGAAACCTCGGCCCCGATAGGGCGGCTTGACGATATAAAGGCCGAGAAAGCCGAAGGTGCCGTCATACGCCACCGCGGAGATGCAACCGACCGGTTCGCCGTCCAATTCCCCAAGGAAAAAGCCGCGAGGATCGGCGGCATAAAAACACGACGCATCGTGACGGCCGGGATTCCACCCTTCGGCGTCCGCCCATTCGAGAGCGAGGGCGATACCGCTTTCGTCCATCCTGCGCACGTTCAATTCCTGAGACGCCACGGCTTCGACTCCATCTTCTTTGCGCATGCTCTCGGAGCGGCACTCGGCAGCTTTTCAGGGAATGCCAAAAAGCCTGCCCCAGCCGGGGGCAGGCTTCTTTCATCTTCCTCTCAAGAAGTGCGTAACCCGCTCTGCATGGGGGCGTTCGCTCGGAACGTTGTCAGTGCGTCTGCCCGTAAGGGTGAACGATCTGGCCGCTCGGGCTTGCCTTGTCCACGGTCTCCGGGAGATACTTCTGCAAGATGTCCAGGATCTTTTCAGGCGGAATGCCGATCTTCTGGGCGAAGCGCTGCAAATCCTGATCGCCGAGAGCGTGACGCAGGTCTTCCTTCTCGACCGGGAGATTTTCGCCCTGACCGAGCCATGACTTCACATGCTCCTCAAGGCCGCCCTTGCTGAGCTTGTCGACGATCACGGTGAGATTGCCGAAGCCCGCCTGGTTAAGAATGTCCTGCAAGGACGTCGGAATGGCCGGGCCCGAACCCGCCTGATTTGCCTGCGGCGCGGACGGACGTTGTACCGGGGGCTGTTGTCCCTGCTGGCCAGCCTGATTGAGAGCGGCGGTGATGGCTTCGAAGATGTTCATGACGCGACCTTTCGAAATCTTTCTTTGGTCGCGAAGGTATCATGGGAGGCACGCGCAATCGGGCAAATCACGCGAAAACGCCAATGAACGGCGAACGGAGACTTTTCAATTCGACAAATCGTCCGAAGGAAGCCGAGTGCCGCAAGCCCTGGAGCCTTCCGGATTTCTCAGAACCTCGCCCCCCTTCCCGCTTCGGTCGTTTTCGAGAAACACTCTAACGACTTTGGGCGCTATCAAAAAGCGCCACAAACGTCCCGTCCAGACATTTGCAGTCCCTCGCGGCACCCTCGCGAGACACGATCACGAGGGCTTCGTTCCGCCGGGATCTGTTTGACCGTCTCCGCTAAAACTGCATGCACCAGCAGATCGTCAGGCGAGAGCGGCTTTCAGTTTCTCAGCGTGCCTTGAGAGCAGGTCGTTATCAGCCATGATGCCGACCGGGCGAAGCTCGTCGCCTGTCTTGCGCGGCAGAATGTGGAAGTGGAGGTGGAACACCACCTGGCCGCCTGCCGGTTCCGAAAATTGCCAGAGCGACACCCCGTCCGCGTCGAACGCTCTCTTGGCCGCGACGGCGATGCGCTGCGCCGTGGCGATGACCGGCGCGAGCACCGCGGGCGAAGCATCGATGATGTTGCGCACCGGCGCTTTCGGGATGATGAGCGTGTGCCCGTCAACGCGCGGCATAATGTCGAGAAACGCGAAGCTGTCGGCGTCTTCATAGACGAGATGGCAGGGCAGTTCGCGGCGAAGAATTTTCGCGAAGACGTTGTTCGGATCGTAGGCAGACGCGCTCATGCCGGTTCCTCCGCTGGACGGGTTTATCTCGCTTTTCCCGCGAAGCGCGGCGCGGGTCAAGCATCAGTGGCCTCCCACTTCCGCCGCATGCAATACAGGCCCAAAAGCGCTACGGGAGTGAGTTGAATGTCGATCACCCGCATCGCAAGCGGCACATTTCGTACCTTGCCCGGTGCGGGTTGTTTCATTCAGCATGTCCTGCAAATGTTCAAGAACGATGCGCACTGCAGGATGGCACGCGTCCGAGAATCTTGCCCATAGCCCATGATCCGGGGGCGTCTGATAATCAGCCAGAACGCGCTGCACCTTTCCTGAGCCGAGTTCCTCTTCCAGGCCGAGGGGATCGACAAGTCCGATACCGATGTCAGCGAGAATTGCCTGCTGGGCGACCTGGGTCGAATTCGTCTTCAGGCTGGCGACCGGGTGATACTCCTCTGTTCCAGCCGACCCCGTCACGGTCCAGATGGGATCCTTTCCAACTATAAGCAAATGTTGGCGAAGATCCGCAATTTCGACGGGACAGCCGTTCGCTCCCAGGTAACGCGTCGAGGCCAGGAAGACTTGCGGCGTGGCCGCAAGCTTTCTTGTCTGGCCGTCCTCACGAGAACGGCCCGTCCACAGCCAGACTTCGGTGGCGGCGCACGTTTGAGGCGGTTGCTCGAAATCATCGGCTTCGATATGCAGATCAATGCGCGGATGCTGGCGGCGCAAGGAAACGAACAACGGACCGACGACACGGGCAGCGAGTTCTTCGGACCCCACGATGCGAATAGCGCATTTCACGGTCGCCCCGGCCCACGCCATTATGGCTTCCGCTTCCTTTACCTCCTGAACGATCCGCTGCGCTCGCTCGTAAAACTCGAGACCGGCGAGTGTCGGACTTGTATGGCGTGTCGTTCGATGCAGAAGGCGGGCCTGAAGACGATGTTCGAGCCGAAGTATGGACTTCGAAATCGTGGGCGTAGACAGGCCGAGTTTCACTCCGGCCGCCTGCATCGATCCCTCATCGATACAGGCGACGAAATGTTCCAGACAGGCGGCGGTGTTGCCTTGCGACCAGCTTCGTCTCTTCATACCTGCCCCATTTAAGCTAGAGAGCGACGCCAACGGACACGGCCTTCAGCACTTTTTTCTCGGTTATCTCAAGGCATCCGGGTTCGAGTTCGAAGCAGCGCGACTTGGTCGTCAGGTGCAGATTGTAGCCAATCTCCGTGTTAGCGAGAAGGCCGTCTTCAAAGGAAGCCTGTGCCTGCCTCAACTGAAGGGTGACGAAGGAGACGTTTTCCGCACGCGGGTTGACTGAAACCTTGTTCTCCAGAATTTTCGCTCCCTCGAAAGCGTGCAGTTCTGAAACGCTCGCCGCGCTCAGGACGAGGTTCGGATTGGCCTTGTAATAGATCGGCAGATTATAGCCGGCAGCGATTATAGCGGCGCAGCCAAGAAACGTACCAGGATAAAAACGCATGACTTCACTCCTCCTACACACACCTAAAGATCAGACGCGATATGAACCGTAATCACGTCCTTGTAGAAACCTGCCAGCTTGTCTGCCGTGTCACCGATCGTGACATTCAACCGACGGCTTGATTCACCCGCCGGGCCGTTAACACGCCAGATCGCACCCTTTTTGAGTTGCGAAGATTGCCCATCGATTGTCACCACATAGGGAATGGAGGTTGTGTCGCCCGGTGGGCTTCCTTCTCGTATCAAGGCCCCGTTTTCCGCCTGAATTTCGAGACGATGATTTTGAGTGCTGCGCATTTGCAGCACGACAGCTTTCGAGCGGAGTTTCAGATCATCGATTTCGAGAGTTGCCCGCAAGCCGGAGCCTGCAACATTGATTTCAAAAACCGGAGGAACGACGCAGTGGATGTCCACCTCGGTCTGGTCGAGGAGCGTCGTCCTGGCCTGCTCGGCAGCAAGAGCGAATCCGATTTTCTTGGTCAGCTTTCCTGCCAGCGATTGCTGGCCCCGCGCCACCGACAGCCGCAAAGGCAGCTTGATGCTCTGGCCCGGCGCAACTATGGGGGTCTGAATGGTGAGGCCGCTCGAATCCGCTGCCGCCGGCGCTCTTTGGCCAGAGATGGTGAAATCGATGTTGCCAAACTGAAGCGGCAGATAGCGATCCGGGATCCAGAGCCGATAGGCGCAGGATTCGGTTCCCGTGTTTTGCACCTGAATGCTGAGTTGTTGATGCCCGTCAAGAGCCGAGAACGGATTGTAGACGAGCGTGCGGCGCGCGGACAACGCGTCTATCTTGCCGGTACAGGCCAACGAGGGGGCCAGCCCACAAAACATCGCGAGGACAAGCATGAACGCCGTTCTCATGACGCACACCGCTGGGTGAGAAGGCCAGCATCAAAAATGCCGACGGTTTTTTCCGGGACAGTCAGTTGAAAGCACTGCGCCGTATCTCCCAGCATCTCGATACGCCAGCGGCCCGGTTTCAGTCCCTCGACGGCAAAGCGGCCGCCGCGGTTCGTAAAAAGCGCGACCTTACGGGGATCGGGAACGCCGTCTTCCCTGGCAAGCCCGCTCAGAAGCGAAAGGGGTTGTCCCTCCGCCTCAAGGCTTCCGACCGCCAACACGCTGTAGTCGGACCCGACTTTGATGGTGTAGCCGCTCTTGTATTGCGGGCGCACATCGATAACGCCCGTACCGAGATCGTAACCTTCAGGCGCCCCTTCCACATCGAGAGGCAACTGGGAATGAGAGTATGAAGGGATATCGGACACGAGCGCCGGCCCCAGAAGGTCAGATGCAGCGCGTGCGGGAGCATCCCCGGTCTTCACGCGGACCGAAGCATCGGAAAGCGATTCATGCGGGGTGACGATCGCGAAGCTGTCCGTGACGGTTCGACCGACGGCCACCTGACCGTCCGCAAATGCGATCGCCCCCCCTGCGGAAACCATGCTGACGTCGTTCACCACACCCCGGTTCAGGCCGTAGACGCGCCGCGACCGGCTGGCGGAAACATCGAGCCGGGTGTCGGAATAGGCGGCACTCAGGTCAACCTGGCTTTCTGGGTCGCCGCCGGTTACGGCGCTCGGCATCTTTTCGATATCGGCCTTTATCGCGTAGCGGCCGCTGTCCGTTTCCCCCGCAGTGGAGACGCCGAGGACGGAAGTTCCATGGAGACCGTCCTGCGTGAATGCGATTTCCGTATCCTTGCCCGCCCGGATATTCAGGCGTCCCATCACAGTCCACGACGGCTGATAGTCCTCGGTCAGCAAGTTCGTCGTGTGATCGCGGGACAAGGATAGCGACCAGTTGACATTGGGACGAACGGCCTTCGACACGGTGATGCCGCCGCCAAGGCGATCCGAGGTATAGGCCGATCCCACAGCCGCGTTCGCCGAGAGAGACAAGGTGTAATCGTCGGGAAGCTCCAGACTGTAGAAGCCGTTCACGGAGAACCCATCGAGGCCTTCAGATGTCGAAAAGATGGAGGTAAAGCCCGCGCTCCTGTACTCGGCGGCGAGTTGAAACGAGCCGGGAATACTCCACTTCCTCAAAAGCGTCTCCGGGCTGTAGGTCAATGCAGTGGCAAACCCGCCATCACCGTTCCAGTCCTTGCTTACGGCGAATTCGGCTGCGACCCGGCCAAGCCACAACGGAGAGATCGCCATGACGCCCGCCATCGCGGACCGGGAATCGACCTGAGCGTGGAGGGTTCCGGTCAAGTCCTCCGTGAGGCCCAGCCGGTAATAGCCGGTCGCCGCCGGTTCGCTCCAGTAATAGTGCATGCGGTTCAGCCCGGAGAGGCTTTTGTAGCCCGCCGAAAAGCCCCAGTCGCTGATGCCCGGCATCAGCAACGCGTAATCATAGAACTGAGAGAAGTTGAGAGTGGTTCGCTTCCCCGTGTCGTCGGTGATTTCGAGAACGACGACGTTCTCACCGCTTCTGAGGGGCAATTCGCTGATATCGTGATCGCCCGGCTGCATCTGAAGACGACGGACAACCTGCCCGTTGACCACGATATCAACATCGGACGGCCTTTCCAGCCGAAACGAGCGTTGCCCCGTGGGACGAACGCTCTTCTGAGGCTGGATCTTGTCGTAGCTCTTCTGGATCGATACGCCAAAGAAACTGCCGCCACCCTGTATACCTGCCGTCGGAGGCGTAACGTCGCCGGCGATGTAGCGAAGCGCATTCTCGGCATCGTCGTAGACGGCCCGGGTTCCTTGGCGCATGGCAACGCCGTTTGAGGTCGCCGCCTCTGTTTCAATAACGAGATTCATGACACGAACGGCCGACGAGAACCCGAAGCCTTGCGAGAACTCCCCGCGTTTCGAGCCCGTGTTCGCCGTCGAATACTGGGCACCGGCGGTTACGTTCATATATCCCGAATATACGGCGCGGGGCGCCAGTTGCTCGGGCACGATGGTTTCCGACCCCGCAAGCGAAACGTGCACTCCGGGACGCTGATCGGCGGTCGGGAAAAAGCTGAGCGTCATCTCTTCGATGTCGAAGGATATCGGAAGACCTGCCTCTTTCAGCGCTTTCACGCTGACGAAGCCGCCGACCGTGGGCAGCGCTCTGACAGCCGCGATAATTTCCGGCTTGAGGACAGGCGCCGCCAGCTTCAGGAAAGTTTCGTGATCTAGAAAGTTCAGGCTCTCTCCTGCCAGTTGGGCGGGAATTTCGCCCAGGTAAAAGCGGCCATCCTTCAAAGCGAGGCTGATTGTGTAGACTTGTCTGTCTGTCATCGAATAAGCCGTGCTCATGGGTTTCGCGGCAATTTCGGTGCGCGAATGGTTTTCTTGCGCAGTCGTCGCCGTTATGCTGGCAAGTGACATCGCAAGCCCGAAAATGATTGAGCGGCATTGCATCGGTGCTTGAGCCTGCACAGCGAGATATTCAACGTCATTACCTCATGATTTTCTCGAGAAAGACTTCTGCGCTAACGCTCCTCGCGTCCGCAGGTAACTGCACCGGAAGCTTGAAGCGCCTCTTCTTCCCCGGCTGGACGATGCCTATGCCTACCGCATGCTCAAGCTCACCTTGGGATAGCGTCTTGGACCAATTGCCGGCACGCAAAGTGACCGACGCTTCGCTGAGCTTCGCATGCACGGTTCCGGAGTTGCCCAGGAAAAGGCTGACGTAACGCTTGCCATCCTCCGAGGCGATGCTGCTCGAAAGAACATCGAGGGCTTTCTGGCCTGTAGCGGGTGCGACATTTGCCACGACGTCGAAATTGAAGACGATTTGAAAGCCGCTCTTCTTCTCCGGCATCGCCACGGGAAGCTGATTGACGGAAAGAATGTAGGTTTGGCTCTTGTTCAAGGGCGCACCGGCCCACTGAACGCGGAAGACCTGCTTCGAATGCGGACGCAACATGCGGCTTGGCGGAAAGATGAGAAAGTCGCTCGCCGCCGGGGTTAGCTGCCGCCCCCCGTCTTCGGAGATTTCCGCGCGAGAAACGACCACCTCGATGGGAACGTCCTTGTCACTGTCATTGCTGACCAGGATCTGCGCCACCCGCTTGGCCGGATCGCCTGAATTGATTTCGAGTACGAGAGGCGTCACCCCGAGTGCCAGAGCGGGTGCCCCGGTCAAGGCGAGCATCGCAGAAGCGATCAGCAAACTGGAGAAAAGTACGCGCATATGTCTACCCACCCTCAAACGTTGCCGCGAAGGGTCTCTTCATGTTGCCCAGTGCACTTCGATTGAGAAGGACGTGCCCAGCGTCCTGCCCCGGCGCTAGAGTTTGGCGCCGATCTGTACAGTTACGGTGTCGGTGTAATTTCCGTTGACGACAGGAACGGTGCCGTCTTTCGTGGCGAAGGTCAAAGTGAGAGGCCCCGAGTTGGCTCCGGCAGACTGAAGATTGACACTCCTCGCGGCCTTCGATGTATCGAGAACGAGATTGCTGATCGATCCCCAATTGGCGGTCACGGTATAGTCGACGCGACTCAAGAAATCGCCTGCGGCTGCCTGTTTGGCATCGGATGAAGTCATGCCGCCGTTCTGACTTGAAAGGCTTAGATACGCCTCGTAGTTACACATCGCCCTGTCGAATTTGAGCGTCAGGGTCGAGCCCTTCACGAACGCCGTCGTCGAATCGATGAAATCCGTCAGGGTCACGATATTTGAGGAATAGGTGGCGTTTGTAACAGCGCCAGCGACCGCGGCCTGCCCCGGAAGTTGGCAAACCTGAGGGGCGAAGCCTTTGATCTGAAACGTCGTGCTTGCGCTCGAAGTATCGGCGGACTGCGCCGATACTTCAGGCACCGCAAATGCGATAGCGAGCGCCACCGAAAGCGTGAAGTTGCGGGTCGTTCTTTCAAAGATTACTGGTACTGACACGGCCGGCGCCCTTTTCTCAAAGCAGGGGTGTAAAAACGATAACTAGATTGTCGGTGAATGTGCCAGCCACGACAGGCGCATCTGCTGCGTTTGCGCTGGCAATCGAGATATCGAGACGAAGATCTCCGGAGACTGCGCCAGGCGCGACGACACTCGGAGATGTCTGCCCCTGAACGCCTTCAGTCTGCAAAACGCTCACCGACGATGCCCATGAGATACTGGCGCTATAGTCGATGTGCTGAATGAACTCGGAGCTGGCTTCCGTTTTTATGAGGGGCACCAGGCCGCCGTTCTTCGAGCTGACGGTCATGGTATGCGGGTGATTGCACATCCCCTTCAGCGTGACCGTAATGGAGGCCGAGGTGAGCTTGGCATTGAGATCGGTCAGTTGAGTGACGCTCAGAACATTCTGTGCCCCCGAACTGGCCGCAACTGCCATGTTCGACGCCTGCCTCGCCTGGGCAGGCTGGAAGCTGCAGACTGGCTGTGCCTTGCCACGCAAAGCGAACGCCTGGCTTGCGCCGTCTTCGGCATCGACGCACGAAGTCCCACTGAGGGAAATGGCCGTCACTACACACACATATCGACTCAACACGCACACGACGCGGCCTGCTCATTATATACATTTTGTTGAAAATATTTCTTTTGCGGCGCATGTCAACCCAAATGAGGTGTAGGTTTTACCGCAACTCACAAACGCGGCGAAACCCGAAAGGCGAGCACGTCGCGGTAGGCGCCTGCCAACGGCACACCCTCTCCAGACTCCCAATGAAATCCGAGCGTTAAGCTTTTACTGAGAGCCGACGAATTTGGCGGGGTCTCGGACACACATGCCGAAGTTCCGTCGATCATGTTGTCGGAATAGCACAGGTCAGCAACTGCACCCGCGGAGGTGTCAAGGTTGTATGACAGCGTGTATGGAACCTTGGCTAGAAATGGGGCGCGAACGGGCTTGCTGATGCCCAGAGCGAGGCCACCGTTCTGAGAACTGAATACAAACTTGAAACGCGAGTTGCACGAAAGCCCGATCTTCACAGACACAGACCCACTCTTCGTAAGGTCGCCGAAATCGATAACCGGACTGGTGTTTGAAATCGAGCAGGAGGGCTTAACAGTGGTAACAACGGTGATCGCGATGTCTTGACTGCCGCCCTTCGCGTCTGAAACGGTCATCCCCGCGCAACTGACACCAACAAGGCCGACGGCCATCGCCACGCGAGGCGAACGAGCGGCTCGACCGCTGCGGCCGATTATCTTGCTCGATGGACGTCGGCATCCCGACATAGCGACGCTGGCCTTTCTGCTTGAGCGAACCGATATCGCCAAGGAGCAGCTTGCTCCCTGACCAAGGTAGCTGAGCTGAAGGACATGTCAATGAGCGCTGTCGCCTCAGCAGGCAGCGCCTCAATCTGGCCTAAATTAGGACCGCCGACGTTTTCCACAGCCACGCAATCCGCTTTTATAACAGCATCTTACGCCGTGGGTGGCCGGATTTAGGCGAGAATGTGGCGACTTTCGGGCAAAAATTCGGTTGTCAGCATTTCGAAAAAAATTTAACGGTGTTGATAGCGACACACCGAAGGAGGGAGCAGTGAACAATGTAAACAAGCATTCGCAACGTTTTTCTTGCGTGAACCGACTGAGCCTTTTCGACCTGGTTCTCGCCACCCGTTGCGCCCAGTGAAGCTATACGGACAGCCGTTAGCGTTGCTCTTCCTCACTACTTGACGAATACCCGCCATAACGCGCCATTTGCATCGTAATCTGCCACGTTCTCAGCGTAAAGGGAACGATAGGTCTTGCGTACGGAGTTGACATGAAGACCGAAGCCTCAATGTACACATCCGCCAGCTTCTTCGGACTCGCGACTGCGAGCGTGAAGGACGACAACCTGCTCACGTGGATCAAAGATGCAATCTCGTCCGACTGTGATCCTCACATGCAGCAGCAAGGTATGCTCTCCGAGGGGCTAGCGGGCGAATGGATATTTAAAGTGCGAAATAGAGAGGCCAGCCGAAACCTTGTCTCGTTATCCGAACATCTGTGGGATGAAGCATTCCTGATTCTGGAAGCCATGGGCCGTATCGAGTTTGCGGTTGGGCTTATGCCCTGGCACGGAAATTTGCTTCTTGACGACAGCTCCTCACGAGCGATTGCCCTAAGATTGAGGATCGCCCGCCGTGTTCTGCAAATTGACCCAGAGGTGTTCTATCGCTCCTGCGGTCTGGAGTCAAAGGCGGCCGCTGCGTTGGAGCAAGGCGAAGCGCCGTCTCTCGAACGCCTGTTTGCCGCTCTTGATGCAGTTTCCGAGAATTACGACATCCCGTCTGATTGGCTTCTCTCTGGCGAGGCCTGCGAAATCGAAGCCTGAGCCCCTCAGGCCGGGCGCCACGGTCCACGAATTGCGACCTGGCGAATTGAGGCTGTGCCCCCCCACGGTGCGCAGCCTCCCCCCTCGTAAACTCATCACCCGAGCAGGCGGCTGAACGGGCAGCAGAGCCATTCGCTATGCCTCGGATCAGCCGATACTCGTGAATACTGAACGCCTGGCGCCACGGCTCACGATTTGCGGCCCGGCGAATTGAGGCTGCGCCCCCCCACGGTGCGCAGCCTCCCCCCTCGTAAACTCATCACCCGAGCAGGCGG
>NZ_JASGFR010000023.1:0-61208 GCF_047605405.1 Rhodomicrobium sp.
AAGCCGCGCCGGTGGTGCAACGCTCCGATCTCCCGCGCGACCTGTCCCCCTGGGGCATGTTCATGGCAGCGGACAGCCTCGTTAAGGCAGTCATGATCGGCCTCGCGTTGGCTTCGCTGGCGACATGGACAATCCTTCTCGCAAAGACGATCGAGCTTGCCGGGGCCCGGCGGAGCGCGCGACACACGCTCGACGCCGTTCGCGAGGCCCGGACGATGGCCGAAGCGCTTTCGGCCACGGAAAGGAACGGCGGTCCCGCAAGAGAAATGGTCTCCGACGCAGCGCGCGAGGTGGCCCTGTCAGATGGTGCCATCGATCACGCGGGCGGCGAGGGACTGAAGCAGCGCGTGCAACTCATGCTTTCACGCATCGAGGCGTCGGCCGGGCGGCGCATCTCGGAAGGCACGGGCGTGCTCGCAACAATCGGCTCCATCGCGCCGTTCGTCGGCCTGTTCGGCACTGTATGGGGCATCATGAACAGCTTCGTCGGCATCTCGAAGGCTCAGACGACAAACCTCGCCGTCGTCGCGCCGGGTATCGCCGAAGCGCTCCTGGCTACAGCCATCGGGCTCGTCGCGGCGATCCCCGCCGTCATCGTCTACAACGGCTTCGTTCGGCGGATACAGGCCTACCGCGCGCTGCTCGGCGACGTGGCTGCGGGCTTACTGTGCCTCATCAGCCGCGATCTCGACTATCGCAAGGTGCCGTCGACCCGCGTCGTACGCTTCGGGCAGGCCGCGGAATAAGACCATGGCCGGAGGATTGCTGGATAATCACGGTAACGGCGACGAGTTGCCGGAGGCGAGCGAAATCAACGTCACGCCGATGATCGACGTGATGCTCGTGCTGCTCATCATCTTCATGGTGGCGGCGCCGCTCGCAACCGTAGACATAAACGTGGACTTGCCTGCCTCCACGGCGAAGCCCGCGCAAAAACCTGAGAAGCCGCTGTATCTTACGCTCAAGGGCGATTTTACGCTCGCGCTCGGCAATGAGGCGATTTCTCGCGATGCGCTGGCCGGAGCGATCGACACCGCTGCGTCGGGCAACCGCGAGACGCGCATCTATCTGCGCGCGGACAAGGGCGTGCCCTATGGCGAGTTCATGGCCGTAATGAACGTGCTGCGCGATGCGGGCTACCTGAAGGTTGCGCTCGTCGGGCTCGAAACCGTAGGTGTGCCGCCGCCGTCCGCCCCGAGCGCCCCATGACGGCGTCTCGCTTTCGCGGCATCGACGACGCGTTGATGCGGCTTTCCGACAGATTGCTGGAGCGGAACGGCAACGGCGCCGCAGAGGTTGCACTCTGGGGATCCGCCTGCGCAACAGTCGCGGGGATTGCCGCGCTTGTCGGCCTCGGTCTTGCTCTACAGCCTGAGATTCAGGCGAATGCCGGACCGCCCCCCGCGCTCATGATCGATCTTTCCATCGATGCGGATGAAGCCGCCCGTACCGACATGACCGAAATCGGCAATGCGATGTTCGCCGCGCAGGAGGTTCAGAGCAACTCAATCGAGCCCGTGGAGAAGCCATCGGAAACGCCCGATTCCCTGCCGGACGAACCTGAAAAACCCGTCGAGAAAAAGCCCGACGAGCCGCCGGAGGAAATCAAGACGCCTCTGCCGCAGACGGAGAACGTCGAGGTTCCGCTTCCAACTGAAACGCCCAAGCCCGAACCGGTGAAAAAGTCGAATAAGCCCGCCCCTGCGTCGGTCGCCGCAATCGAGGCAGCGGCGGAGGTTCAGAAGTCCGACCGGAGCGTTGCACGACAGTCGGGTGCGGGCTCATCCTCGGCCGTTGCCATCGCGACATGGGAAAGCCGGTTGATGACGCATCTCGGGCGAAACAAGCGCTACCCGGCCGATGCGCGCGCCAGAGGCGAAACGGGCACAGTTACGGTGACCTTCAGTCTCGATCTTTCCGGCAAGGTGCTTTCGGCTTCGCTGCAAAAAACCTCCGGACATCCAGACCTCGATGCGGAAGTGCTCGACCTCGTGCGGCGCGCCTCTCCGCTGCCCGTCCCTCCGCCCGGCGCGCCGCTGACCATCACCGCGCCCGTGCGCTTCTCGATCAAATAGGATGGGCCGCTCCGTGGGGCTCCTGCGGGGGCAACTTTCGCGCCTCCTTGTGGACATCGCTCCCCTGCGGGAGAGCCAGCCGTTCCGTATGCTGTTCTTCGCGCGGACCGCGTCGCTGCTCGTTTATGGCGTGCTCGGCGTTGCCGTCAGCCTGCAGGTCTTCGCGCTCACGCAATCGTCGTTTCATGTCGGAGCGGTCGGGTTCGCAGCCGCAGGCGGAACCGCGCTCGGACTTCTTTTCGGCTCGCCGATGGCTGACCGCTACGACCGCAAGCCGCAGATGGTCTGGAGCAGGCTCGCGTTCCTCTGCACTGTACTTGCGCTGCTTGCGAACGCCTTGCTCGCCGAACCGCGCCTCTGGCTCGTCTATCTGGCCGCGGGTCTGGGCGGCCTCGCAGGCGGCTTCAGCGCTCCCGCCCTGATGGCGGCGGCTCCGACGCTCATCGCGCGCGAGCACCTGGCTGCCGCAGGCGCGCTTACCGCCATTGGGATCGAAACCGGGGCGATTATCGGGCCGCCCGTTGCAGGTCTTCTCATCGCCGGGCCCGGATTCGCGTTCTGTTACGCCTTCGTCGCAATCGGCGCTGCGATTACGCCGGTCTTGCTGGCTCGCCTGCCGCCGCTGCCTCCGAAATCCGCGGACGATGCCGGCCTTTGCGGCCCTCATCTGCTCGATGCGCTCGTCTTCTTCAGAACGCACCCCGTTGTTGCGGGCTTGCTGGCGACGGATTTCCTGACCTGTCTTTTTATCGTCCCGCACGTGCTCATTCCACAACTCGCCTTCGATATTTTCGCGGGTGGCACGGCTTACGCAAGCCTCCTTTATACGGCGCCCGCCGTAGGCGGTCTGCTTGCAGCGCTGACGTCGGGATGGACGCGCCATGTCCGGCAGCCTGGGCGGGCGCTGTTGCTGCTGACGGCGTGCTGGGGACTTTGCGTTGCGGTTGCCGCGACGGCGCCAGACATCGGGTCCGCTACGGCGCTTTTCGGCCTGATGGGCTTTTTTGGGGCGGCTGGGGAAATCCTGAGGGGTGCGCTGTTGCAGTGTCACGTCCCGGATCGGCTGAGGGGGCGCGTCTTCGGCCTCTGGCTCCTGCAATCCTCGGCGGCTCCGGCCATCGGCGGCTTCCAGACGGGAGCGGCCTCCCAGGCATTTTCTGTTCCGACCGTTCTGGCGGCCGGCGGCGCCGCCTCCATGGTTGCGACGATGGCTGTGCGCGCCGTTTTCCCCTCTCTGCTGACCGCGAAGATTGGAAAAAGCGCTCAGTTGCCGTCGCTTGCCGAAAGCGCGGCGCACCAACCCTGAGCGAATGCGAGCTTATGCTCCGGTGCGCTTCCGGCGAGGCGTCCGATGCGAGCGCTGATCGCTCGGCTCGCGGTTCCCGGCGCTCGCGCCGCAAAGGCCGTTTGCCTGCGATCACCAGGCCAGCCAATTGGTTCCATCGCCCGGGTTGTCCTGACGAAAACGGGCGCTTCGCGAGGGGAGGTGGCGCGGCTGAGCGCGTTCGCCAGAAGCACAAAAAAGGAGCGCCGCTCGCGGCGGCGCTCCGGTCTGCAGGAACCTGCTGAGACTTGATCAGCCCTTGCGGGCATATTCCTCGCGGGCGATCCACTTCTCAAGCTCCGCGACGTGCTCGGCTTCCTCTTTCACGAATTGCTTCGCTTCGGCGACGATGGCCGGGTCTTTCGACACATGGGCCACGGCGTAATAGAACTCGTAGCCACGCTTCTCGCCCTGAAGGGCGGCCTTCAGCGCATCGAGGCGCGACAGCGTCGGATCGCCAGCCCAAAGCGCTGTACGCTCCGGCGTCACATGGTCGGGCCAGACGTAGTCGGCGGGGATATGCAGGCTCGGGTCGATGGTGCCGGCGCGCTTCTGCGCTTCCGCCAGATGCAGGCGGGAGAACTCGGCAAGCTTGGCAAAAAGTTCGGCGACCTCTGCGTTGCCGACATCCGCCATGGACTTCGACAGCTGGTCGTAGTGGATCGCAGCGTCTTCCTCGACCTTCACCGCATATCCGAAAAATTCCTCAAGGCTGCGGATCTCGGTGCCGCCCTTGTAAACGCGCGCCGCTTTCGTGACGGCCGGCCCCTTGGCGGGAACGGTCTCGTCGCCCACGAACGAAACGATGATGTCTTCGTCGCGCACGATATACTGGCATGCGAGGCGGAAGCGCGGCGCCACGTCGCTGGTTTCAGCGTTCTTGATTTCCTCGGCCGTGATCTTGCCGAGCTGGCGGAGCTGCTCCTTTTCCTTTTCTGTGAGCGAGATGGCGTGAGCGCGTTGCGCATCAAGCTGCTTCACCTCGATGAGACAGGAACCGCATTCGCCATCCTGGCAGTCAAACGGGATCGGGATCTTGTGCTCCTTGGCAACGGCGAGAATGGTCCCCCGATCGCCCGCTACAGCGTAAACCGTGACATCCTTTGCCAGGCTCGGGGAAGAAAATGTAATGTTCGCCATGGTATCTCCTTTTTTCGCGCCGGAGCACGAGACTGCAGTTCGTTGCCGGATTGCCCGACCTTGCGAGGCTTGAAATTACACTAAGTGTAAATTTACCGAAACCGTGGCTTTTGTCGCGCGAACATTTTTTTGAGATCGCGAACATTCTGCATAACTTCTGCTCAACTTGCCGAAAAAGAGTGCAGCTTTGAAAGCGGCGAGAAGAAAGGCAGCGTGCAAAAACTCTTTTCACGAAGGCAAAGCGCGCATACATTCCGCCGACCTCTAAAAAGGATGAAACCATGAGCTATAACGTCGCTGTCGTCGGCGCCACGGGCAATGTGGGCCGCGAAATGCTGAACATCCTCGACGAGCGCGAATTCCCGGTGAAAGAGGTTTTCGCGATTGCGTCGCGCCGCTCCGTCGGCGTGGAAGTTTCGTTCGGCGACAAAACGCTCAAATGCCACGATCTCGCGACGTTCGATTTCTCGCGCTGCGATTTCGCGCTGTTGTCCGCGGGCGGCGATGTGTCGAAGGAATGGGCGCCGAAGATCGCGAAGACCGGCTGCGTCGTCATCGATAATTCGAGCGCGTGGCGCTACGACATCGACGTGCCGCTGATCGTGCCGGAAGTGAACGCCGACGCGGTCGCCGGCTTCCGCAAGAAGAACATCATCGCGAACCCGAATTGCTCGACCGCTCAACTCGTCGTGGCACTGAAGCCGCTGCACGACGCCGCCACCATCAAGCGCGTCGTCGTCGACACCTATCAGTCCGTGTCCGGCGCGGGCAAGGAGGCGATGGACGAGCTGTGGAACCAGACGAAGGGCATCTTCGTCACCGACGCGCCCACGCCCGAGGTGTTTACCAAGCAGATCGCTTTCAACGTGATCCCGCACATCGACGTGTTCCTCGATGACGGCTTCACGAAGGAAGAGTGGAAGATGGTCGCGGAGACGAAAAAGATCCTCGATCCGAAGATCAAGCTCGTCGCCACCGCCGTGCGCGTGCCCGTGTTCGTCGGCCATTCCGAGGCGGTGCATATCGAGTTCGAGAACCCGATCTCCGCAAAGGAGGCGCGCGATATCCTGCGGGAGGCCCCGGGCTTGCTCGTTGTCGACAAGCGCGAGGACGGCGGCTACATCACGCCCGTCGAATGCGTCGGCGAGTTCGCGACCTATGTCAGCCGCATCCGCGAGGATCCGACGGTCGAGAACGGGCTGTCGCTCTGGGTGGTGTCCGACAACCTCCGCAAGGGCGCGGCGCTCAACACCGTGCAGATCGCGGAACTCATCATCAACCGCGGCCTCATCGAGAAGCGGGCGTAAGCACAGCCTTCGAGACACAGATCGCGGCCGGGTCTTTCGCCCGGCCGTTTTCATTCCGCCGATTTCAGCGGGCGCAAGCGCTTAACGCTTTATTAAAATCGGCGAAGCTTTGCCTTGCAAATGTCCAGAATGACCGGCTAGACAGGCAGGACGGCCGCGAAAGCGCAGCCGGCATCCGCTTTGGATCAACGCCACTCGTCACGCTTGAAGGTCACCCATGGCGACACCGTTTGCCCTCAACCAGCCGAATTATTCCCCCGTCACGCCGAGCCGCAGCGTCCACTCCACCGGCGATTCCAATATTTCAAACGATCTCACGATCATCGGCGATGTGACCTCCACGGGCAGCGTGACGCTCGACGGAGTCATCGAGGGCAACATCTATTGCACCTCGCTCATCGTGACGGCGAACGGCCGCGTGAACGGCGGCATCATCGCCAATCAGGAAGTCACCGTCCAAGGCAAGGTGAACGGCACCATTCGCGGCCGCCGCGTCATGCTGCAATCATCCGCGAAGGTCGAA
The DNA here is from genome assembly GCF_047605405.1 of Rhodomicrobium sp. NCBI lineage: Bacteria > Pseudomonadati > Pseudomonadota > Alphaproteobacteria > Hyphomicrobiales > Hyphomicrobiaceae > Rhodomicrobium > Rhodomicrobium sp. The sequence continues at coordinate 6,370 of NZ_JASGFR010000023.1, forward strand.
GGTGACATCTTCCATCAAGGCATCGGCATCGAAATGGGCACGCGTTACGACGGCACGCTGCGCTGGACCGAAGACGAGCGCTCCTTCGACGAGCCCATCGCTCCGGTAAAGACGGGCGAGGCCGTGCTCGATCTCACGCCCTCGAACAGCGATGCCTTCACGCCCAACGACAGCGGCTATTGATCGGCTTACGTGCCGGGCACGAGCCACGCCGTGTGCGTTTCGTGCAGGCGCATCGCGTCCGCGAGCGCCGGGAGTGCCGTCTCGACGGCCTCCGGCACGGTAAAGGGCGCGTTGAACAGGATCAATCCGCAGCCATTCAGGCTTAGCGCGCGGCCGCGCGGATAGATCAGCGTTTCCACACACCATGTGCGAGGCAGGCCGAGCGCGGCCGCCTCAGCCTTCAAGGCATCGGTCGGCGAAACCGCCTTGATCGGATACCACAGCAGGAAAACGCCGGTCGCCCAGCGCTTCTTCCACTCGCGCATCTGCCTGATGAGAGTTTCGAACTCGTTCTTTTCCTCGAACGGCGGGTCGATCAGCACGAGACCGCGCCGCTCCTTCGGCGGGATCGTCGCGCGAATGCACTCATAGGCATCCATGCCGGTCACGCGCGCGGCCGGAAATTCCGCCAGCGTGCCATGAAGCGCGTCGCGGGTGGAGGCGTGCAGTTCGTTCGCGATCAGCCTGTCCTGTCGCCGCAGCCGCCGCGCAAGCAGAAGCGGTGAGCCGGGATAGAAGCCGTCTCCGACATCCTCGCGCACGAGCCGGAGATAGGGCTCCAGCGCCGCCGCACGCTCGGCCATCCCGGCACCGGTCGCGGCGCTCATGAGGGCACCGATGCCTTTGGCCCACTCGCCCGTTTTCTCCGCATCGTCCGAACGCAGATCGTAAAGACCCGCGCCGCCATGCGCATCGACAAGGCAGAGCGGGCTTTCCTTCCGCATTAGGTAATCGATGCAGAAGGCCAGAACCGCGTGCTTGATGACGTCCGCAAAGTTTCCGGCATGAAAGACGTGGCGATAATTCATGACTGTCGGGCTGTCGCTGTTGCCGCTTCTTGCGTCGTCGGTTCGACGCGTCGAAAGCCGATGGGATTGGTCGATTTGTTCGGTTTCACGCAAGCCTGCCGAAACGGCGCGCGGTCTAAAACGGAATGGTGCCTGCCAATGCGTCAGGCGTCTAGTGCATTGAATTTTGCATCTGGTTCACCCCTGCCGCTGGCCCGCGCTTGAGGAACGCACCTCCCGTCTTTGGTTCGCGAACACCGATCAAGCAAGCGTGCGATCCATCCGCCCCGACACCAGAGGAGTTGCCCATGACTTCCCCCAGCATTCCGGAACGTCCCTTCCCTGATCGCTCGCAGGATTTTGATCCGAAGAGCTTCGAGGCCGCAGAAAAAGAGCTGGAGGCTGCCGTGCAAAAGGGCCTTCGTGAACATTGGAAGTGGTTCACGGCCGAAGGCGTGCTGCTCGTGCTACTCGGCGCGGCGGCTATTGCCGTGCCGGTGCTCGCTTCCATCGCGGTGGCGGCGTTCGTGGGCTGGCTCCTTTTCTTTGCGGGGGTCTTCTCCGCCATCTCCACCATCCGTTCGCCGCGCGCGCCGGGCTATGTCTGGCACATCCTGCTGTCGGCGCTGATGGCGATCCTCGGCCTCGTGCTCGCGCTGTTTCCCGTTCAGGGGTCGCTCTCGCTCACGCTGGTCCTGACCGCCTATTTCATCGCGCACGGCATCGCGACCATCGCGTTCGCCTTCTCGATCAAACCGGACACGGGCCGGTGGATTCTTCTGTTGTTCGTCGCGCTGGTCGATTTCGTGATCGCGGCGTTCGTGATCGCGGGATGGCCGTCGACCGGCCTGTGGGTTCTCGGCCTGTTCGTCGGCATCGAATTGCTGTTGACCGGCTTGAGCCTGATTTTCGCGGCGCTCGGCGCGCGCGAAAGCGGGGCCGACGGGTCGCTCCCCGAAGCAGGCGCGCATCGCCCGGCTTGAACGCAACGATTGTAACCGCCCCGGGGCACGGTCAGGCGAACCTGTCCCGGGCGAAATTCAAGATTGCATCGCGCTTCTTGCGGCGCTTGCCGAATGGAAGCAGGATGTAACGGACCACACTTGCGCTGCCACGAACGATATCCATGCGGTGAAGCTGACGGCCGCGGTGCATGTTTTCTATCAGTTCATCATAAAAAGGCGTCTTCAACGCGTAGCGCCAATAGTGTTGCGCCATGTTGAGATCTCCATTGTGCCAGGGCTTCACCGGTCCCGTGAAGTGAACGATATAAGGATCGCGTTTCGCTTCGACGATCTTGGCGTGAAATTCCCGGGGCATGCGATGATCCCCTTCCAAAAACAGGAGCGAATTCCACTTCCAGTCTATGAACTTGGTCGCGCCGGCCAACGCTATGTTGAGAATATCCTGATCCATCAGGCGATATTCATGCTCTTGCATGACGCGGATAATACTGGCGCTTGCGTTTGTTGCCTTCATTTCATGGACATTGAACAAGATGACGCCGGAGTTGAAATAGGTTCCGTTCCGTCTGATCTCCTGTATCGCCCCTTTCTTGTTGCGGTCGGCTCCGATCTGGCCAAGCAGCGTATAAAACATATCCGGAGCTGCCGCTATGCAATGCCCATCCATCGGAGTATCGAACAATTCGGCCACATCGCGGTTGGTGACAGTGTCTGCGTCGATATACAAGACTTTATCGCAGGATAGCATTATTTCCGGAATGCGAAGCCTATAGAAAGCTTCTTTCGTAAAATAGCCCGATCCTTTGATGGCAAAATCGGAATAATACGCAGTGACATCAAAGAAACGAAGAGATATATTCGGCTTTTCAAGGAGACAGAGCCTGAGCTTCTGGCGGTCGTTACTCGTCAGATCGTCGGTGAACACCACCAGATCGTAGAGACGCTCGGGCGATGCGTGCTCGGCTATGGACGCAAACAGCGCGGCGGCGCCCGGCATGTATTTGCGGTTGAAGCATGTGACTATCGGTATCGCGGATCGGTCTGCATAGGCTGGCGCTATGCCGGGGGCGCGCGTTCCGTCCTCCGCGATCACGTAGGGCTCTCTCGTCGTTTCGTTCGAAGAATCGGCCGTGCGCATGATTTCACCGCATCGTTGGCTGCTGCTTCTATCCCGGAGGCGACGACCATACAGCTCGGACCGTGTTCGATCCACAAGGGTCTGTCATTCGTCTTTGGGCTCGATGGTTTTCCGCTGCTTGACCCGCTGGGTCCACAAAGGCAAATAGAGGGAGCATTCGGCGGAGGCTTCCATGGCAGCGACAAAGACCCCATCCAAATTCTTCAAGCCCCTCGCAGCGGGTGCTCCCGCTCCGTTCGTGGAAAAGCCCGTGCGCCTCGAACGGATGATCCACTTCGTCGCCCCGCATGTGGAGAAGATCCGCGCGAAGGTGCCGGACCTCATCAAGCAGGTCGACGTGGTGCTCGGCAATCTCGAAGATGCGATCCCCGCGACCGAGAAGGAGGCCGCGCGCAAGGGCTTCATCAAGCTCGCTCAGGAAAACGAGTTCGGCAGCACAGGGCTTTGGACGCGCATCAACGCGCTGAACAGCCCGTGGGTGCTCGACGACATCGTCGAGATCATGGGTGCGGTGGGCAACAAGCTCGACGTCATCATGCTGCCGAAGGTGGAAGGCCCGTGGGACATTCACTATCTCGACCAGCTGCTCGCCCAGCTTGAGGCGAAGCACAATATCAAGAAGCCCGTCATGATTCACGCCCTGCTCGAAACGGCGGAAGGCGTGGCGAATGTCGATCACATCGCGGGCGCGAGCCCTCGCATGCACGGCATGAGCCTCGGGCCGGCCGATCTCGCCGCGAGCCGCGCCATGAAGACGACCCGCGTCGGCGGCGGCCATCCGTCCTACGGCGTGCTTGCGGACGCGGCGGGCGACGCGCCGCGTGCCTTCTACCAGCAGGATCTGTGGCATTACACCATAGGCCGCATGGTGGACGCCTGTGCCACCTACGACCTCAAGCCCTTTTACGGTCCGTTCGGCGATTTCTCCGACGCGGCGGCGTGCGAAGCGCAATTCCGCAACGCCTTCCTTCAGGGCTGCGCGGGGGCATGGACCTTGCATCCCTCGCAGATCGAGATCGCGCGCCGTGTTTTCACGCCGGATCCGGGGGAGGCGGCTTTCGCCCGGCGCATCCTCGAAGCCATGCCGGATGGCACGGGCGCGGTGATGGTCGACGGCAAGATGCAGGACGACGCGACCTGGAAACAGGCCAAGGTCATCGTAGACCTCGCGAACCTCGTCGAGGCCAAAGACGGCGCTGCCCCAGTGACCGTGTGACATCTTGTAGCCCAGCAGCATTAGTGCAAAGTTTTTAAAGGATGCGGGAAGAATTCAATAACGCCATGGTGAAAGAACGGCGCGCGCGGTTTGCCATCGGGGAAGTCGTGAAGCATCGTCTTTTCCCGTTTCGGGGAATTATCTTCGACGTCGACCCCGAGTTCGCCAACACGGATGAATGGTGGCTCGCCATCCCGGAGGATATCCGCCCGGAGAAGGATCAGCCGTACTATCATCTGCTTGCCGAGAATGAGGAAACCGAATACGTCGCCTATGTCTCCGAGCAGAACCTGCTGCCGGACGACAGCGGCGAGCCGTTGCGCCATCCGCAGCTCGGCGAGTTGTTCGACGAGCTGGAGGACGGCGGCTACCGCTTCCGGGGGCCTGGCGCGAACTGAGACGGAAAAAGCCGGGGACAAGCCGCCCTTTTGAGCGGCTTCGGAACGGGCGCGTGACGATAGGCGTCACGCCGCCAGCGCAGCGTCATCCGAGGAAGACGCTACCGCTCCCGACAGGATCATATCCGCCGCTTTTTCAGCGATCATGATCGTCGGCGCGTTGGTGTTGCCGCTGATGAGGCGAGGCATGATCGATGCGTCCACCACGCGCAAGCCCTCCAGCCCGCGCACGCGCAGCGTTTCGTCCACCACCGCCATGGCGTCCTGCCCCATCTTGCAGGTGCCGATCGGGTGATAGATCGTCTCTGCCGTGCGACGGTTGTAATCGTCGATTTCGGCGTCGGTGCGCACCTTCGCGCCAGGCTGCCATTCCTCGCCGCGATACGGATCGAACGCGGGTTGCGCGAACACGTCGCGCAGCATCTTGAAACCGTCTCGCAACGTGCGCAGGTCGGCCTCGCTTTGAAGATAGTTCGGCTGGATCGCCGGATGCGCCAGCGGATCCGCCGATTTCAGCACGATCTCGCCGCGCGCCTCGGGCCGCTGCACGTTGTAATAGCCCATATATCCATGGCGCTGGATCATCTTGCGCCCGTGATCGGCGTAAAGGATCGCCGCGAAGTGATATTGCACATCCGGCGCAACAATCTCGGGCCGCGTCTTGAGAAAGGCGAGCGATTCCAGCCCCACGATCGACGCGGGCCCTTTGTGCGTCATCAGATAGTAAGCGACGTGCCGCAGGAGCGCACTCGGCTTGACAATGTTATAGTAGGAGACGGGCTTCGGGCAGTAGTGCTTGATCGCGCCGTGGATGTGATCCTGAAGGTTCTTGCCGACGCCGGGAAGGTTATGCACCGGCCTGATGCCGTGCGGTGCGATCTCGTCCGCCGGGCCGATGCCCGAGAGCAGCAGCAGTTGCGGCGAGTTGATCGCGCCGCCCGATACGATCACCTCGCGCGCGGCGCGAATGGTGCGCTTCTCGCTGCCATGCGCATATTCCACGCCGACCGCGCGCCCGCTCTCCACGATGATGCGCGTCGCCTGCGCCCGCGTGATCACGGTGAGGTTCGGCCGGTCCATCACCGGCTTCAGATAGCACACCGCGGCGCTCGCGCGGCGGCCGTTCGACACCGTGCAGTCGATGGGGCCGAAGCCTTCCTGCGACGCGCCGTTGAAATCGCCCGTGTAGGGGTGGCCCGCCTGCCGGCCCGCCTCGATCCATGCCACGTTCAGCGGATTGACGACGCCCGGCCGCGACACCTTCAGCGGGCCGTCGCCGCCGTGATACTCGTCCGCGCCGCCTGAATAGTTTTCCGCCTTTTTGAAATAGGGCAGCACATCGTCCCACGCCCAGCCGCGATTGCCGATCTGCGCCCACGTGTCGTAATCGCTCGGCACGCCGCGAATGTAGATCATGGCGTTGACGGAGCTTGAGCCGCCGAGCACCTTGCCGCGCGGCCAATAAAGCCGACGCCCGTAGAGGCCCGCCTGCGGCTCGGTGTGATAGCCCCAGTCGACCCAGCCCGTTCGCATCAGGCCCGCATAACCGGACGGCATATGAATGAGAAAATTCCAGTCGCGGCCTCCCGCTTCGAGAAGCGCGACCTTGATCGACGGATCGGCGGAGAGCCGGTTCGCGAGCACGCAACCCGCCGACCCGCCCCCGGCGATGACATAATCGTAGCCCATGTTTCCTCCGAGCTTATGTATCTTTTTCGCTCAGAGTGCTCCCGGCGCGTGCCGCGCGCAAGCCCTGCCCGGTCAAGCCGCGTCTTCGTCTTTCGCCGGGGGTGGGCGTCTCAGTCCGGCCGCCACTTCGTCGATACGCCAAGGGCCGATCATAAAACGTGATTTGCAGCGGCCGGTCGGGTTGGTAGGCTCCGGCCAGCACCCCGAAGCCTCAGGATCGCCCGCTGTACGCCCGCGCCTTAATCGATTTTCCGAAGGACGATGCGCCGCCGCTTAGCCTTGGCTTCGCCGGGCCGCGCGAACTGCTCGTCGCCGAGCGCGCCGCCGATGTCGTGCCGGTTCTTCGCGCGGCGGAAAACCACGCGCAACAGGGGCGTTGGGCCGTCGGCTTCGTGGCCTATGAAGCAGCAGCGGCGTTCGACAGGGCGTTGACGACACTCGCACCCGACCCGCGCTTTCCGCTCGCGGCCTTCGCCGTGTTCGATGCTCCGAAGCCGTGGCAAGAAACGCCCGCCACCTTCGCTTGCTCGGGCTGGGGGGCAGACATGACGCGCGCCGCCTACAGCGAAAAAATCGCGGCCATTCGCGACGGCATCGCCGACGGTGCGCATTATCAGGTGAATCTGACCATGCGCCTCGCCTCGCGCTTCGATGGCGACCCGCGCGGCCTGTTCGACGCCTTGCGCCGCGCCCAGCCGCACGCCTACGCGCTTTATCTCGATTTCGGCGATTGTTCAGCGCTTCGATGGCAGATCGCGTCCGTTTCGCCGGAATTGTTCTTTGCGTGGGAGCCGCGAACCCGCGCGATCCTCACCCGGCCCATGAAGGGCACCGCGCACGCCGACGCGCCCCCGGATGCGCTGCTGGCCTCGCCGAAAGAGCGCGCCGAAAACCTGATGATCGTGGACCTTCTGCGCAACGACATCGCGCGCGTCGCCGTGGACGGCACCGTAAGTGTGCCGAAGCTGTTCGCCATCGAGAAGCTCTCCACCGTGCAGCAGATGACGTCGACCGTCACCGGCACCGCGCGCCCGAGGACCGCACTCGCCGACATCTTCGCCGCCCTGTTTCCCTGCGGCTCCGTCACCGGCGCGCCGAAGATCGCGGCGATGAAATCCATCGCGGCGCTCGAAACCGGCCCGCGCGGCCCCTATTGCGGGGCGCTCGGCGTGATCGAACCCGGCGGTGCGGCGACTTTCAGCGTCGGCATACGAACGGTCGCGATCGCGAACGGCACCGCCACCTGCGGGGTCGGCAGCGGCGTGACATGGGATTCGAATGCGGCCGACGAATATGAGGAGTGCATCATGAAGCGCCGTTTCCTTCTTCGCGCGAGCGCCCCTTTTGAACTGCTGGAAACGATGAAGATCGATGAAGGCGCGATTGTTCTCCTGCATCGCCACATGGCGAGGCTCGCCCGCGCGGCTGAGCATTTCGGCTTTCCCTTCGACGAAGACGAGGTGCGCCGCGCTGTTGCCGCCATTTGCGCAGACCACGCGACGGGCGCGCATCGCCTGCGGCTTCTCCTGTCGCGGGAGGGTGCGTTGAAGCTTGAAAGCGGGCCGCTTCCCGTCACGCCAGCCGATCCCTTCGTGGTGTTCGCGCAATCGCCCGTCTCAAGCGATGACGAATTCCTGCGGCACAAGACGACGAACCGCGCTGTTTACGAAGCCCATGCCCCGAAGGACGGCGCCATCTTCGACACGCTCCTCTTCAACGAGCGAGGCGAGATCACGGAGTTTACTCGGGGCAATGTCGCCATCATGCGCAACGGCAAGTTCGTTACACCGGCTGAAACCTGCGGCCTCTTGCCGGGAACGCTCCGCGCGGAGCTTCTCGCCCGTGGTGATGTCAGCGAAGACGTGTTAACGAGAAAGGATATTATCGAAGCAAGCAACGTTATGTTTCTTAACACTCTTCGAGGATTGATTTCCGTTCGCCTGCGATTTCAGTAATCTTCCTTTTCCGACAGGACAACAGCGGCGCTGCCGCTGGTGCCAGTCCCGGCATTAAGCCGCGCGGCGTGCGTTGAACGCCGGTGCAAATTCCTTACATAGGCGGTTCCTTTCCTGTTGAAGCTTGGGATAGCTTGATCATTGATATTTCGACAGCGTCCCTCGACGCGCGAGCCTGAAAAAGACGGCAGGCTCATCAAGTGAAATGAACGGAATGAGCGACAAAAGAACAGGCCTCTCTGCGCTGGAAGGTGCTCTTCATTGCTTTGAGCTCGCCAGCGAAGCGGCCGGATTTGGCATTTACGAATACGACATCGACAACGAAAAGGTGCGTTGGTCCGGCTATATGCGGCGCCTCCTCGGCATTCCCGAGGATAGCAAGGCGTGCATGGACAGCGTGCTCCCCTGCATCCACCCGGAAGACCGCGAGCGCATTCATCGGGCCGCGAAGGCCATTGTGCGAACGGTGGGACGGTATCACAACGAATTCCGCATCGTGCGTCCGGGCGGGGAGGTGCGCTGGCTTCTGGACAGGGGGCAATCGCTCGGTCCCGTCAATCAGGCGACGGGCAAGGTGGCGCTCTCCATCGGCACGCTGATCGACGTGACGGAGCAGAGGCGGGCCGAAATGGACCGTGCCCTCTGGGAAAGCCGGTTCCGCAGCATCTATAAGTATTCGCTCGCCGGAATCGCCATCACCGGACCCGATGGCCATATTCTCGAATGCAATCCCGCTTACAGCAAGCTGGTCGGATATTCGGAGAGCGAGCTTCGCGAGAAGCATTTTTCCGAGCTGTTCCATCCCGACGATTTCGCGGAGCAGTCCGAACTCGCTCGGGCACTTCAGGCGGGCGAAATCTCGTTCATCGACGTTGAAGGCCGCTATGTGCACAAAAGCGGCCAGCCGGTCTGGACCCACAAGATCGTTTCCCTGCTGCCCGACGAGGGCGGAGGCGGAGCGCGCTTCGCAATAGTCCTCGCGACGGACATAACGAAACGCAAGCAGGCCGAAGAGGCGCTGCGCGAGAGCGAGCGGCGGGAGCGGCTCAGGCGGCACGATCTCGAAGCTGTGCTTGAAGCGGTCCCGGCTGGCGTGATTTTTGGAGAAGACCGCGCCTGCTCGCGCCTCAGCCTCAATCGCATGGCGCAGGACATCCTTGGGATGCCTGCGAAGGTTACGGTTGAAGGAATGCCACGCCTCGTCAGCGCATTGAAGGACGGACGCCTCATCGAGAGGGGCGATTTTCCGCTTCATTGGGCAGCCAAGACCGGGCGCTCCTTTTTTGGCGAGGATGTAGAACTTCACTATGCCGATGGCAGCTCGCGTTTCATTTATGGCAACGCCTTGCCACTCTTCGACGAGCAGGGAGAGATTAGGGGCGCTGTGGGAGCGTTTTTCGACTGCACGCAATGGAAGCTTGCGGAAAAAGCCCTGCGCGACAGCGAAGCGACGCTGGCGCGCGACGCGGAGGCGCTTCGCCGCCTCAATGACGCGAGTTCGAGGCTCTGGCGCGCGCGGGATCTGGCAAGCGGGCTCGATGAGGTGCTCGGCGCGGCCATCGAGCTTCTGGGAGCGGATCGCGGTGTGATCCAGCTCTACGACGCCGAGCGCGCCATTATCCGCATCGCGGCCGTCCGCGGCTATGACGAGGCAATCGTCAGCGCCTTCCATGAAACCAGGATCGACGACTATCCCGTTCTCGCCGACACTATACGAAGCGGTGAAACGCTCACCATCAGGGATATCGAAACCGATCCCCGCCTCCAGGGCCCACAGTACCAGGAGGTAGCCAAGATCCTGGGCTTCCGGGCGACACAATTCTGTCCCCTCGTGGTGCGGGACGGCACGGTTCTGGGCGTGCTGTCCACGCAATTTTCGCAGCCGCACGATCTTTCGGAACAGGATTTTCAGCGCCTCGCTCTTTTCGTTCGCCAGGCCACGGACTTTCTGGAACGCTGTCGTGCTGACGATGCACGGAAGGAGAGCGAAGAACGTCTGCGCGCGATCGTGGACACGGCCGTCGATGCAATCATCGTCATTGACGATGCGGGGCTGATCCAGTCGATCAATCCGTCCGGAGAACGCATCTTCGGCTACAGCGAAGAAGAACTCGCCGGCCAGAATATAGGAGTTCTGATGCCCGAGCAGAACCTCGCACTCCACAATTCCTACATTGCCAATTATCTGAAAACCGGCAAAGCGATGATAATGGGTACCGGCCGCGAACTCATGCACAGGCGGAAGGATGGCACCGTCTTCACAGCCGATACGGCCATCGCGGAATGGCATTTTGCCGGCAAGCGCTTTTTTACCGGCACAATTCGCGACATCACCGAGCGGAAGCGGCATGAGGAAGAAGTGCAGCTTCTGCTGAGGGAAGTGAACCATCGATCCAAGAATATGCTCGCCCTCGTTCAGGCTATCGCGCGGCAAACCGTATCCACCAACGCCGAAGACTTTCTTGAGCGCTTCGAGGAGCGCGTGCGCGCCCTTGCCGCCGCGCAGGATCTGCTTGTCAAATCGGAGTGGAAAGGCGTCGTTCTCGCGGAACTGATCCGCTCTCAGCTTGCGCATTTTCTCGACGCCATTGGACAGAGGATCTCGCTCGACGGTCCGCCGCTGTTCATTTCGGCTTCGGCGGCTCAGACGCTCGGAATGGCTTTGCATGAACTCGCGACGAACGCGGGCAAATATGGCGCGCTCTCTTCAGGCGAGGGCACGATCCACGTCAGCTGGTCAGCACGGCACAACGCGTGTGACGATCCCGACAGCTTCGAACTGGAATGGCGCGAGGCGCATGGACCGCGCGTTAACAGTCGAGCCAATGAAGGTTTCGGCTCCACCGTTCTCGGGCCGATGACCGAAATGAGCCTCGATGCGCAGGTTCAGTTTGACTTCGAGCCGACCGGTGTGATCTGGCGCCTGCAATGCCCGCTGAAGAACGTGGTGGAGGGACGATCAGCAGCTTCCGTTCCAGCCAAACCTCTGCCGACGGGGCCGCAGTCGGGGCGCAGATACGTTCTTGTCGTGGAGGACGAAGCGCTCGTCGCCCTCGAAATCGTGCAGTCGCTGAGGGAAGCGCAGTTCGACGTTCTGGGGCCGGCGCGCAGCGTGGCACAAGCTCTGGAAATTCTGAAGGAATTCCGTTTCAGCGCCGCTGTGCTCGATATCAATCTCGGAGCGGAAACATCAGAAGCCGTCGCGCTCGAACTCAATCGCCGCGGCATTCCGTTCGTGATCGTATCGGGATATTCGCTCGATCAGCTTCCGCTGGCGTTCCATGGTGTGCCCGCGCTTGTGAAGCCGCTGCGACCGGACATTCTCAAGACCGAGTTGCTCCGCCTCATGCGTGAAGATAGCCCGTGGCCAGTGATCTGATTGATGTCAGAAAGATGGAAGCTGACTTTCAAACAGAGACTTCTGGCTCTTGTCTCCGATCAAGATGGATAACTTCGTGATCACATTCCGTTGCTTGAAACGGGTCCGCTTCCTCACGGACAAATTCGGGCCATTATGATGTATGCCCCTCATTTTCTTTGATCCGAAACGAACTGTCCGTCAGATCGCCAGACTGGTGGTCCGATTCCGCCATGTGCATCCGTTTGCAGCACGCTTGCGAGCAAATGCCGGGATCAAAAGAACCGCCAGCAAACCCCTGGCCAGTGAAGGCTACACGAACAGATTTGAAACCAATTTCGGGTTAGTGTGCGTGCGATTTCAGAAATGTATACGGGAATGCTCAAGCGGCATCGCCCCTTCTTGGCACTATCGGCAATGGTAGTGAAGAGGGCAAGTAGACGGGCAAATGAGGAAAGTCATGGCAATTGGTGGTACGTTCAAGACGGTCGCATTCGACGACGGCAGCTATGCAGTGGTGGCGGTCGAAGCTGGCGATCAGAGAAAACTGGAAGTCGTAGCGACCTTCTTTGACGAAGAGCGCGCGCGTGACTATGCCGCGAAGGAAAGCGGCAAGACTTCAGCCGAATCCCCGGTGCGCGCCGAAGCAAAAGCGGAGCCGAGGCGTTCGTCCGCCAGTCACGTGGAAGCGGGCACCAGCGATGTGATCTCGGAATTGAGCGAGCGTCAGGCCGCGGTTTTGAAAACGCTCCGTAGCCGCAAGAACGAAAACAACGAAGTCGAAATGCGTGCCGCTTCCCTTGCCAGCGCAGCCAAGATTCCTCTGGGATCGCTTCATTCCGTTCTTCAGTCTCTCGAAAAGAAGAACTTCATCCGCACGACCCGGACGGGATCTGCCAAGGCGCCCGCCGTTTATGAGGTTCTGGAAGGCTGAACACCCTGAAAAAGAAGGCGATCCGGTCAAAGCATGAGAGATGATCTCTTGCTATCGGGTTGCTTCTTTGTGACTTCATTGAACCGTTCTCTTTCCCATTTGAGCATGGACTCGCGCGCGATTACATCCAGCATGATATTGCCGATGCGCTTCTGACGCATGCGTTCAGCTTCGTCAGGATCCTCGGCCACTACGTACTTCTTCCAAAAACGGGATAAGTATTGCTTCACCTTCAGAAAAGACATTATCGACTCCTCAAAATGCGCTTTCGGTTCACAAACCAAAGCGACGGTGCCTGACTGAAAGTCTCTAACTAATATGCGCCAAAGGATTGCATCGGAAAATCGTATACAACGTATCGTTTTGCATATCCACCCTTACCAACCCTTACCACGCGTTTTTGAGGGCGATTCAAGTATCTTTTTTGCTGCCGCGCGGTAGTTCTGGCGCGCCTTTCAATTGTGGCAACAGCTGCGCCATCGACTTTCTTCACGGGTGCTGGTGTTGCCTTCGCAACGAGTTCCTTTGGAGGAAGATAGCTGTCACGTTCTTCCTCGGCATTGGCAGGACAGCCGGCAGAAAGACTCAGCGCGGCCGACAGCATGGCAGCTTTCAGACAAACGGAACGCATGACACCTCGCACCTGCTTTCCAGGAGGCCGATCCGACCGGCTTGGGCTCGTCACGATAACCGCCTGGCACAGCAACACCTTGATTTTAAGGGAGCTTTGAATTCGACATTTGAGCGAGAATTCGCGGGAACCGGAACTCAAATGTCAAATTCGCTCCGCTGGTGCGGATAATTTGAAGGCTTCCCGGCCCTTCGGCACGTTCAATCCGAGGCCGCGGTTAGTTTTGAATCAAGAGGTATGAAGCAATTCGCCGCATGCTTGGGCGGCGCGGCAGACCGCCGCAGCGAGAGCGCCCGGCAAGGGGGCGTCCGCGCCCCTACCCCGAAGGCGCCGCTACCCCCAGAGAGCGGAAGGCAGTGCGCCGATGACGCTGCCTTCAAAGGCAAGGCCGGGGTCGCGATCCCGCGCCAGTAGCAGCGGGCCATCGAGGTCCACATAGTCGGCGCCGTTGGCGAGCAACAGCGCGGGCGCCATCGCAAGCGACGTGCCGACCATGCAGCCGACCATGATTGACAGTCCCAGCCCGAGCGCCTCACGCTTGAGTTCCAGCGCAGCGGTAAGCCCGCCCGTCTTGTCCAGCTTGATGTTGATCGCCTGATATCGCGTCGCGATCTGGCCGAGGTCCGCGGCTGTGTGGATACTTTCGTCGGCGCAGAAACGGATGGAGCCCCGCTCTTCGTCCGCGACATCGGCGAGGCGGGCGTCCGCTCCGGCCGGAAGCGGCTGCTCCACGAGCGAGACTGCGGCGGCGCGGCAGGCCGCCAGATTTTCCGCGAACACCGCGTCGTTCCATGCCTCGTTGGCATCCGCGATAAGCGCGGCGTCCGGCGCGCCTCTGCGAACGGCGGCGATGCGCTCCGCGTCACCCGCTCCACCGAGCTTGACCTTGAGAAGCGGGCGGTGTCCGGCCGCGCGCGCAGCCTCCTCCATCGAGGCAGGATCGCCGAGGCTCAGCGTATAGGCGGTGGTGGCGGGTTGAGGCGCGGCAATGCCCGCAAGATCCCAGACACGCTTGCCCGCAAGCTTCGCTTCCAGATCCCACAGCGCACAGTCGAGCGCGTTTCGCGCCGCACCGCCCGGGAGCAGGGTCAGAAGCTCCGCTCGTGTCACCCCGCCCGCGATCGCTTCGCCGAGGCTTTCGATTTTCGCGGCGACGCCCTCGACGGTTTCGCCGTAGCGCGGATAAGGCACGCATTCGCCCCGCCCATGCACGCCGCCGTCCTCGACGATGGCGACCACGACGCGCGCTTCCGTGCGACTGCCGCGTGAGATCGTGAACGCCCCCGCGATGGGCCAGCTTTCGATGGCGACGGAGAGCCTGCGCATCGCTCAGCTGACCTTGACCGCGCCGCGTGTCAACGGAAAGTCCGCAGCGATACGATCAACGATAGGACCGACGCCGAAGCGGATCGGGTCGGTCGCCGGAAGGAAATGCTCGTCCTGCAACCGCTTGAGGGTTTCGGTCGCGGTTTTTTCGTCGAGCGCCTGCGTGTTGACGGAAATGCCGATGGGCCGGATCCCGGGATTGGTGAGCGCCCCGAGCCGAACCGTCATGTCGATCACCTCGCGGATCGTCGGCAGCGGATGAGCGACGCCGCGCATGGTCCTCCGCGTCGGCTCATGACAGACGACGAACGCATCGGCCTGCGCTCCGTGCAAAAGGCCGAGCGACACGCCCGCAAAGGACGGATGGAACAGCGAACCCTGCCCTTCGATCAAGTCCCAATGGCTGATATCGGCGGCGGGCGAAATCCATTCCACGGCGCCCGAAATGAAATCGGCGACCACCGCGTCGATGGCGACACCGCGCCCCGAGATGAAGACGCCCGTCTGCCCCGTCGCCTTGAAGTCGGCGTCGAAGCCCCGCGCGCGCATTTCCTTTTCGAGCGCCAGCGCGGCATATTTCTTGCCGACCGAGCAATCGGTTCCGACAGTGAGAAGCCGCATGCCCGAGCGCTTGGTGCCCTTGCCGACGGCGAAACGCTGATCCGAATGGCGCACATCGAACAGCTCGCGGCCGCATTCGCGCGCGGTATCCGCAATCGCCGGGATGGACGACAGCCGCACATGCAGCCCGCTCGCCACATCGAGCCCTGCCGCAAGCGCCTCCTGAATGACGCCGATCCAGTGATCCGGCAGCACGCCGCCCGCGTTCACAACGCCCACGATCAGCGTCCTGGCGCCCTCATCGGCCGCCTGCTGAATGGTCTTGTCGGGGAGGCCGGTGTCGGCCTTGCAGCCCGGAAGACGGAGCTGGCCGAGGCACCAGTCGCGTCGCCAGTCCACGATGCCTTGCGCGGTCTTGGCAGAAAGCTGATCGGGAACGTCACCCAGAAAAAGCAGATAGGGATGGCGAATGAGCATGGAGCCCCCTGAGAAAATTCGATGCGGGATCATAGTCCTTTTGTACGATGAGTGCCAAGCGGCACGATAGGCGCCGGGGTGCGCCGGGCTTGATCCGTCGTCTCGCAGCACTTGGTGCGCGCGCACGAGCGTTCAAGGCGCGGATAATGCAGGCGCGCCATTCGACATGCCCGTCAAAAAGAACCGGAGCACCGAACGGTGCCCCGGCTTATCGAGCGTTCTTACAATTTTCGCGACGGCGCGTTTCTTAGAACTTCACCGTGACGGATGCGTTGAACGAGCGGCCCACGCCCGCCACCGCGCCGCCGTCCACGAGGTCCACCCCGCCGAGTGGCTGGTAATAGAGCTTGTCGAACACGTTCTCGGCGGCGAGGTCGAAGCGCACATTGCCCCAGAGATAGCTCGTGCGCAGGTTCAGGAGCGCATAGCCCGGCGTCTCAAGCTCGTTGCGGAGGGACTGTACCTTGTCCTTCGCCGCGACGAGTTGCAGTTCCGCCGTGTTCGACCAGTTGCCGAGGCTATGCGTGAGCGCGGCCTTCGCGTTGAGCGGCTGAATGCGATAGAGGTTCACGCCATCGGTGCGCTCGCCTTCCACCCAGCCGATGAGTCCGTTCACGCCGAAGCGGCCATAGCTTTCGCTCGACCACAGCGGAGCCTTGCCGGAGACGTTCACGCCGTAGAGTTCCGCATCGTGGTTGGCGAATTTAAGCTGCGTGAACATCATATTGCCGGTGTCGTCCACATCGATGAAGTTCTCGACGTAGGAGTAATAAGGCGTGACCTTGACTTCGTACTCACCGGCCGAACCCGCGCGCCAGGCTGCCGTAGCGCTGATCGTGTGGGCGACCTCGGGCTTGAGATCGAGATTGCCGACATAGCCGTTGCCGTCGCCGAACCAGTTGACCATCATGCTCGACATCATGCCCGTGCCCCATGCGTAGCGCTCGTAGAGATTAGGCGAACGGGTCTTCCGAGCGTAGCCGAATTCGTAGGTGCTCGACGTGTTCGGCTCGTAGCGGGCAAGCGCCGTCAGGTCGAAGTTGACGTCGGTACGGGCGTGGTCGCGCGCATTGAAAGCCGTCGCTGCGGCGATGTCGGAACTCTGCATCATCGACGTCCAGCTATAGGGCTGCACGTTGCCGGTATCCATCCAGACGATGTCGTTGCGAGCGCCGAGGAGAGTGCTCCACGATGGCGTCCATTTGCGCTCCCATTCCGCGAAGGTACCGACGCGGTTTCGTTCACCGCCGTTGATGTTCCAGTAGGTGTCTGGGCCCATCATCATGCTGCCCGCGACCGGCGGCCACCAGTCGTCGAGAGTCTGGCCATGAAATTCGTTGCCGATGCGTACCTTGTCGCGCGGGGAGGTCAGGATTTCGGCCTTCACCGAATAGCCGAAGTCTTCGCCGCGCGTGTACATGGGCATGCCCTCGTTGGGGCCGGCGTCCTTCCCGCCGTTCTTGTCGGCAAGGAAATTCATGTAATGGTCGGTGTGCTGGTAATAGGCGCGCGCATCGAGAGTTCCCCAGCCGTAATGCTGCAAGACGCTCGCTTTCACGGACCAGCCTTCGTTGTCCAGCATGTCCATCCACTGGTTCACGAAGCCCTGCTCTGGAATCTTCTGGTAGGTGCCTTCGAGCACGTAGAGGTCGCGGCCGTCGCGCGCGGTGAGCGTGAGCGCGTGGTTGCCGGCCTCGTACTCGGTGGAGCGGACTTCCTCGCCGCCGCCCCGCTCGTAGTTGTTCGACTTGCTCCACGCACCGTTATACGTGGCGTTCAAGGTCTGGGTCGCCGCCTCGATGCGGGCCGAGCCGCCGAAGCCGTCGCCATTGCTGCGGTAGAATGTCGAAAGTGTCGCCGCTGTCAGCACCTCGCCCGGAACGGTTGCGAAGTTTGCGGGCGCGCGCTCGACCGAGATCGTGCCACCGATCGAGTCGCCGCCTTTGCTCACCGGCGCAAGCGCCGTGTAGACCTCCACCTTGCCGATGCTCGATGGATCGACATAGGACAGCGTCGGGTTCATGCGGTTCGCGCAGGCCGACGTGATGAGCATGCCGTTGAGTTCGGTGCGGATGCGCTCGTCGCCGAGGCCGTTGATGGCGGGAAGGCTGGAGACGCCGCCGCCCGTTGCCACTGCCACGCCGGGCGCGGCCGTCAGAAGCGCGGCCGCGTCACGTTCGCCGGGGCGGGCTTCCGTGAGGGCCGCGCCCGAAATCACCGCCGCAGACAGCGGCTTCGCGAGAGTTTGCGGCTCCGGCTCGGGAAGGTCTTGCGGCGCGGGCTCAGCCGCACGGTTAGCCTCAGTCGAAGACGTTGCTTTCTTCTTTACGGGTTTCTTTGCCTTCTCGGTGCTCACCGTGACGGGCGGCAAGGTGGACGGGCGGTCGCTCGATTGTGCAAGGGCCTGCTCTGCGCACAGCCCTGCGGCAGCGGTGCCAAGCACCGCGATGATGACTTTCGACATGGATATTCCCTCAAGTGCAAGAATTCGCACGCGCGGCGGCCCCCACGGCCGGAATGCGCGTCAGAGCAATCAGACTTGCAGAGAGGGAGGAGCGCGACTTTGCGGCAGCCGGACGTTCGCCGCCGCGTGGGAACCATGAAGGGGAATGGCCGGAAGAACAGCGCCGTAGGCAGGCGGCGGGGGGAAGGGAGGCGCTTCTGCGGGCGGCAGCGCGTGCGCGAACGCGAGGCCAAGACAGACGAGGCAAGACTTTGGCGCGCCGGGCACTTTGTTTCCCTGCCGCTCGCCTGCGCTATCGTCTTCAGCGCCGGAGCGACACACCGCATGTTCGTCGTAGGCCTCGGCAGCCGCCAGCCTTTCCGCCGCCGCAACCGTCTCGCCGAAGACGACGAGATGGTGGCGCGCAAGCGTACCGGCATGCAGCAGCACGCCGATAATGGCTAACGAGCAAATCCAATGCCTTGAGCGCATGTCCCCACCGTGCCCAATTCGCTGGGGAAACGTTATCGATTTCGGAAGTTACAGTGCAAAGGAATAAGGCAATGCTCAATGTGCGACCGAATATCGCACATTGAGCATAATCTTAGAATAAGAATAGATTTATTTCACGTGATGCTGCCAGGTCTTCAAAACTTCGTCAACGGCGGGCGATGAAAGATCCAGCGTTACGGCAAAAACACGGGCGTCATCCGGGTCTCTCGCGATATGAAAACCTAATTCCTGGCACATCTGGAGCATTCCCGTATTTTCTTCCAACACGCTTCCGTAAAGCTGCTTCAGCCCTTCCTCGCGCGCATAACCGATGAGTTGGCGCATCAGTACCCAGCCGAGCCCGCGCCCCTTGAGATCGGATCGGATCAGAACGGCGTATTCGCCTTTCTCGTAATCCGGGTCGGCGAAGAAGCGCGCCACACCCAGCATTTCGGACGGCCCGCCGTTTTCTGCCGGACGCACCGCGATGAAAGCCATCTCGCGCGCGTAGTCGATCTGCGTGAGGCGGGCCAGAAAATGGTGCGAGAACTGCCGCACCGGGCTGAACAGGCGCAGGCGCAAATCCTCGGGCGTCACGTGACTCATGAACGAGGGGTAGAAATGTTCGTCGTCCGGGCGTATCGGGCGAACCGTGACCGGCGAGCCGTCAAGCAGCGTTTCGTGGGCTTCCCACCGCACGGGGTAGGGGCGGATGGCGCACGGCACCGGCTTGTGCTCAGCCGGGTCGACCACCTTGATGCGGGCGTCGAGCGCAATCATGCCCTTGGCGTCGATCAAAAGCGGGTTGATGTCGAGTTCGCGGATGGCGCGATGCTGCACCGCAAGCGACGAAAGCTTCACGAGACACAGCGCCAGCCCGTCGAGATCGACCGGAGGACGATCGCGGAAGCCTTTCAGAAGCTTGTAAATGCGGGTCGATGCGATGAGATCGCGCGCAAGCTTCAGGTCGAGCGGCGTCAGCGACATGGCCGTGTCGCCGATGGCTTCGACGCCCGTTCCACCGGCGCCGAACAGGATCACCGGGCCGAAGGTCGGGTCGGTCGTTATGCCGAGGATGAGTTCGTAGGCGTTCGGGCGGCGCACCATCGGCTGCACGGTCACGCCTTCGAGGATCGCGTCGGGCCTTGCCTCTCCGATGGCCGTCAGCATCTGATGCGTGGCGGTTTCGACCGCTTCGGCGGACATGAGATCGAGACGAACTCCGCCGATGTCGGACTTGTGAGAGAGGTTGCGCGACAAAATCTTTACCACGACCGAAGGCGAACGGCGCAGAAGCTCGGCCGCCGCCTCGCCCGCTTCTTCAGGCGTCCGCGCGACCCGCGTCGGCACTGTCGGGATGCCGTAGGCAGCAAGCACGGCCTTCGCCTCCGGCTCCGTCATCAGATCGCGCTTTTCAGCGAGCACCTGCGCGATTTCGGCGCTGACGGCGCCCGCGTCGAAAACGAGGTTTTCCGGCAGGGCAGGCGGCGTCTGCATCAGTTCGGTTTGTGCCCGGCGGTAATGGACGAGGTGCATCATGCCGCGAACGGCGGCGACGGGCGTCTCATAAGACGGGATTTTCGCCGCCGCGAACGCGTCGCGGATGCCGGTTTCGTCTTGGCGCGCAAGCCAATTGGCGATAACGGGCTTGTTCCTCCCCTTCGCGCGCATGTCCTGCACCGCCGCGACGACTGCCTTGGCGCCGTCGAGCGACGAGGCGAGAGCCGTCGGGCAGTTGATGACGAGCACGGCATCCGCGGTCGGGTCGGCGAGCACGGCATCGAGGGTCGCGCGGTAGCGTTCAGGCCCGGCATCGCCGATGATGTCGACGGGGTTGCCGTGTGACCAGGTCGGCGGCAGCACCGCGTCCAGCGCATCGACCGTTTCGGGCGCCAGTTGCGCCAGCGCGCCATGGAAATCGGTCAGGCTGTCCACGGCGAGGACGCCCGCGCCGCCGCCATTGGTGACGACTGCCACGCGGTCGCCCGGCATCGCCGGCACATAGGCGAGCATCTCGGCGGCGTCGAACATCGCGTCGAGGTCGGTCACGCGCAGCACACCCGCACGCCGGAGCGCCGCGCCATAGACGTTGTCAGACCCAGCGAGCGCGCCGGTATGCGATGCGGCTGCCTTCGCGCCTTCCGGATGGCGTCCCGCCTTGATGGCGATCACGGGCTTGACGCGCGCGCATCGCCGGGCCGCCGACATGAACTTCCGCGCGTCGCCAACGGATTCGATATAAAGGAACACGGCGCGGCTCGTCGTTTCGCCCGCGAGATAATCGAGCATGTCGCCCAGATCCACGTCCGCCGCGTCGCCGATCGAAACCACATGGCTGAACCCGACGCCTTCGACGGCAGCCCAGTCGAGCATCGCGGTCGTGATCGCGCCCGACTGCGAAACGAGCGCCACGCTGCCCGGCTTGCCGAGCACCTGAGCGAAGCTTGCGTCGAGTCCGAGGCGCGGCACCTGCATTCCGAGGCAATTCGGCCCGATGATGCGCAAGAGATGCGGCCGCGCGGCCTCAAGCATGCGCTTGCGCAGGTCGCCCGAGACGCCCGCCGTGATAACCACCGCCGCGCGGCATCCCTTGCGGCCAAGTTCGTCCACGACGCCCGGCACAGTCTCGGGCGGTGTCGCGATGACGGCAAGGCCCGGCGTAAAAGGAAGCCTGTCGACCGATTTGAAGCACGGCTTTCCGAGGATCTCGTCGCGTTTCGGATTGATGAAGGCGATTTCGCCCTTGAAGCCGCCCTTGAGCAGGTTTTCGGCCACATGCTTCCCTATGGATCCGTGGCGCTCGCTGGCCCCGATGAGGACGACATTGGTGGGATTGAAGAGAAGATCGAGGTTGCGGATAGTCATAAGTGGCACTCCGTCGAGGCTCGGTCAAAAATATACGGCATGACCGAGCAACCGCGAGCATTCATCGAAGGAACCCGCTACAACCCAGCCATCGATCAGGCCCGCCCGCCAGCGCATGCTCGCGAACAGAGCCGGGGGCCCGTTCGCTTGCGCAGGCCGTGACGGTAAAGGACACGTTGCGCGGCGCCGGAGTTGCCCACGCGATTTATCTCATACTTTGGTAAGCGGCGCATATGCCGAACTCGTAACAAAGCGTGGAGAGCCGAGCTGAAACTCGGAAGCCGGGTCATGCGCGAGGATCAACTCGATTCGCGCGTGCAACGCATACGCCACAAAAACGAGGCCGATTTTAAGTCCGCCGCTCTTGTCTTGGGATAGGCGCGAAGCAGGCCGGACGCTCAGAAATGGACGTTATTGACCACCCACGAACCGGCGGCGGCGGTGGCGCCCGCGATGAGGATCGGCGGCAGGGCGCGGACGAAAACCTGAAACAGCGTCATAATCGCCGCGAACGCCTTTTCACCGGCGGCCAGAAGCTCCCGGGCCGCTTTCGAGATGAAATAGAACACGATGGCGGAGCTTCCGAGCAGGATGATTACCTTCGATCCGGGCATGTCACCGAGCCGGTCCCACGGCACGGCCATAATTTGCGTCAGGCACCACTGCCAGGCCGAGCCGGCAACGCGCGCAACCGCATAAACGCTATCCTGGATCAGTTGCAGAATCTGGACGATGACGTGCATAGCTCAAGCTCGGTGTCTCGGCGCTCCGGAAACAATCACGATCATGCGCCAACAAGCATGTGGCGAACTTGCCGCGCTCGCCTTCGCCAAGGCCCGAGACCATCCCGCTACGCTTGCGCGCAATTTACGCAGCCGGAAACCCGCTCCCCGATTTGCGGTTTATCCCGTTATCGAAGCAGGAACGCTGACATCACAAAGAGTTGGCGCGCGCAGGATTTCTTCGAGTCCCGTCTTCACAACCAGCGGGCGGAGGCGCTACCATAGGGACATGGCAATACGACACGGTCACATGGGCTGCTTCAAAAGCCACGGCTACCTCGACGGGCAGCTCCTCGTTGCGATGCCTTCGACGACGGACCCGCGCTTTCATCGATCCGTGATCTACGTCTGCGCTCATTCCGAAGAAGGTGCGATGGGGTTGATCGTCAATCAGCGCGCCTCGCACATCACGATGACGAAGCTGCTTGAACAGCTCGACATCCCCATGAGCTGGTCTCGGCCGACGTCCATTCGCATGGACGCGATGGCCGTGCATCTCGGTGGCCCCATCGACATAAGCCGCGGATTCGTGCTGCACAGCTCGGACTATTTCGTGGCCGATGCAACGCTTCCGATCAACGACGGCGTTTGCCTGACGGCGACGGTCGACATCCTGCGCGCCATCGCCCGAGGGCGCGGGCCGAACAATGCCATCCTGGCGCTCGGTTATGCCGGTTGGGAGCCCGGCCAGCTTGAGCGCGAGATTCAGGAAAACGATTGGCTGAATTGTCCGGCCGACCCGGATATCGTTTTTGCCACCGATCTCGACACGAAATATCATCGTGCGATGGAGAGCATCGGTATCGATCCTTCCCATCTTGTCTGCGCCGCCGGCCGTGCGTAGGGCCGGTTTCGCATTTCGGCCGTTATTCGCGAAAAGCCGCAGCCCCTAAACTTTTTAACCGGTGTGCGCACCGCTTGAAAACGCTCTCGCGGCGAGTTCCCGCACGATAGCAGCGGCGCACGCACCCGTTTCACCGCTCGCGTCGACATGAAGCCAGTCGGCAGGCGCCTCGATCGTTCGCAACTGATGTTCGACCACAGCAATGTCCGCATCGGAAGCATCGCCCTCGCGTGCGACGACGCGCTCGCGGAGAATCTCCGGGCCTGCGTCGAGCCAGACGCCGACGAATCCGGCCCCCGCCCGCTGTGCAACTTCAAGAAGCCGAATGCGCTGGATCGCTTCGGGAAACACCGCGTCCAGGATGACAGAATGCCCGCTGTCGAGCGCAACTTCGGCTTTCTTGATAACGCGGCGATAGACTTCGTCGCGGCTTTCCGGGGTGTATGTCTCGCGCGGCAGGCGATGCGTGAGCTGAACGCCGTGCATGCTCTTGCGTTCGACGTCCGTGCGGATGTGAAGCGCTCCGGGCGCCGCCCCAATGAACGGGGCTGCTTCACGCGCTACCGTCGTCTTCCCCGTGCCGGAGAGGCCACCGATAGCCACGAGCGACGGCTGGCTCGGTGTGATGACGCCGGCGGCAAAGGCGGAATAATCGCGAACCTCGCGCAAAAGGCGGTCGTGGTCGCGGGGCGCGCAAACCGTCAGCGCGTGAATGCCAGTCATCGCGCGGATCGCCGAGCGGAACGACAGGAACAGCGGCAGCAGCGCCAACCCCTTCACTTCGCTGATCGCCGCCATTTCGAGGTAGTGGTTGAGAATGATGTTCGCCTGGAGCTTGAGCCCCCGCTGCCACAGGTCCATCAGCAGGAACGCCAGATCGTAAAGCACGTCGATCGTGGAAAGCCTGTCGTCGAATTCGAGCGCGTCGAACAGCGTCGGCTTTCCGTCCCACAGCACGATGTTCTTGAGATGCAGGTCGCCGTGGCAGCGTCGCACGAAGCCCTCGCGCTGCCGCGCTTCGATAAACGCGAAATTATCGTCGAGTTCGCGTCTCAGCTTCGCGATATAGGGGCAGACATTCACGCCGTGGGATTGCGCCACCGGACCGCAAAGCGCCGCCTCCAGCGTATCGGCAACGCCGAGCAGTGATCGCGCGAAGCCCGAGTTCGTCACAACGGAAGCGTGGCGGTGGAAATGCTCGACGGTGTTGGCGAGATCCACCGAGACCGTGCGGTCAAAACGGCCATCGCGGGCCAGCGCGTCGAGCAGGAGCGTCTGATCGAAGCGGCGCATGACCAGCACCCAGTCGACCGTTTCACCGGGGGCGCCAAGCGCCAGCGCGCCATTCTCGCGCCGTGTCACGGGCTGGATCGACAGATAAAGCTCGGGCGACGCGTGGGAGTTGATGCCGAATTCGCGAGAGATGATGGCATGACGCTTTTCGAGCGTCGAAAAGTCGAGATAGGGAAGCTTGACCGCGCGTTTGAGCTTGTAAGCACGATCCCCCGCCAGAAAGACAATGGCGCCGTGCGTCTCGATACGCTCAACCTCGGAAACGCCGTAGGTTTCGGGCTCGGAGAGAAAGGCTATCACGGCTGCCTGTCCGGCGCTTCCCGCGTTGCCGTTGTGCGTGGAGTTCGACAAGGAAGAGCGGCTCCCTTTCATTCACTCCGGCCATCATCTTCGCGTTCACGCGCGGGCGCAACGGGAATTGCTCGGCGGATGCGCGGCGTTTTGCGTTCGGTCGCCCGGCGGCTCCGGCTCGCCATTGGCAAAAGAGAAAGGCCCCCGCCGAAGGGGGCCTTCAGTTTGACGGTACCGTCCCAGCCTACTTGAGCGGCGTGTACACCGGAGCGCTGCCGAACTTGTAGTTGACGCCGAGCTTGACGGTGTCGATTGTCAGGTCGTTGTTGAACAGCTTCCACGAGTTGGCTGCCCAATCCGTATCGCCCCAGTTCCACCGGTTGTTGTCGAGTTCGAAGTTGTAGTGAAGGTATTCCACCTTGACCGACCAGTTCGGGTTCAGGAGGAACTCGAGACCGCCACCGACCGTCCAACCGGTGAGGGTGTCGTC
This sequence comes from Rhodomicrobium sp., assembly GCF_047605405.1. Lineage (NCBI taxonomy): Bacteria > Pseudomonadati > Pseudomonadota > Alphaproteobacteria > Hyphomicrobiales > Hyphomicrobiaceae > Rhodomicrobium > Rhodomicrobium sp. The sequence goes on from NZ_JASGFR010000023.1 coordinate 31,528, forward strand.
AAAGGTCCGGCTGATCCCGTAAGTATCGCCCGTGTTGTTGTCGTAAGCTGCCACACTGACCTTCAGCTCAGGCTGGATCCACGCAAAACCGCCCTTTGCATAGAGGAGGGTATTGCCCCAAGCGTAGCCGAGACGGCCCGTGACGTCGCCGTAGAAGCCGCCTTCAGACTTCACCCGAACGGCGAAGACGTCCTGAAGGTCTGCGTCGCTACCATATGTCGTGTTACCGAAGAAGGTCTTCTCGTTTTCGCCGCCGAGACCGCCGATGTCGACTTCGATACCGAAGACGAAGTTGCCGCCCGTCTGCCAGTTATAGCCGAACTGGCCGCCGCCGAAGGCGTTCTGGTCATTCAGGTTATTGCCGCCAAATGGCGACTGACCATAATAGGTCACATGATTTTCGTCTTTCCAATGATAGCCGTCATAGTAGGTGTTCTTGTTCGTGTCGATCTGCGACCAGGCAGCGCCGAGATGACCACCGAAGTAGAAGCCGGTCCATGTCGGAGGAACGACCACGATCGGAGCGTCCTTGGTGCTCGGAGTATAGATATCGGCAGCATTGGCTTGGGCAGCGATTGAAAGCGTGCCGAGGGCCACAGTGCTGACCAGTGCAAATTTCGTGAGAGTCATGTCTCTCCTCATTTCCCCGCGAGTTGTGACGATGTGTGTACTCAACTGACAATTGTGATCGCATGGCGTTTTTCTAAACTCAAGATTGTCAGATTAGGCAAGTACACTTTTTCACGGCAACGGAGGTGCGCGCGGAAAGAAAAATGAATTATTTCAATGATTTGACGTTTGGTGTGGCAAAAATCTGTTGAAAAACGGCAACAGTATTACCTGCAACCAGTATAGTATATAGGTTGTAATACTGCTGAAATTCGGGCGCAGCGGCAGATTTCGCAACGAATCGCTCCTGATATTCGAGTCGTTCGGCGCCAGGTTTCCGAGAGAAGAGATTCGTTTGTTCGGCCGGGGTTTTCGGTAAAGCACGGGCGCACATCGCCACCTCATTCAGGCGATAACGCCGGAGGCGGACGTCAGCCTGCCGTCAGATCGCTTTCCGGAATGAACCCACGCTCGCAAGCGCGGGAGGTATCCGCTTTCGATCAAATCAAAAGCGCGCTCTATCTTGTTGTTTGTCGTGTCGGGAAGCGGCTTCACGCCTTTCCGGGCGCGCGATGGCCCGCCCCGGCGATTCTCACCGTGGCTCTGGCGAGATCGCGCACCGGTGCGGCCGCGAAACGTCGCCTGCTCTCAGGTTTTCGAGATGGAATTTCGTTTTCAGTAAGCGTTTTCGGTAAAGACCGGGCGCACGTCGCCGCCCCATTCGAGGTGATAGCGCCGGAGCAGAACGTCAGCCTGCGTAAGGCCGCTTTCCAGAATGTCGTGCAGCGGCTTCAGGAATGAACTTTCGTCCCTGAACCCATGCTCGCGGGCGCGCGAGGCAAGGCCTGCTTCGGCGATCCTCACCGTTGCGCTGGCCAGATCGCGCACCGTACCGCCGCGGAACGGCGTGGCAAGGCCGAGGCGCGGGACATCGTTGCGAAGCTGCTGACGCTCTTCGGCCGTCCAGTCCTTCACGAGATCCCATGCCGCATCGAGCGCCGCCTGATCGTAGAGGAGGCCAACCCAAAGCGCCGGGAGGACGCAGAGCGTCGCGTGCCACGGGCCGCTGTCGGCGCCGCGCATTTCGAGGAAACGCTTGAGGCGGACCTCGGGAAAGATCGTGGTGAGGTGGTCGGCCCAGTCTTCGATGGTGGGCTTTTCGCCCGGCAATTGCGGCAGCTTCCCTTCAAGGAAGGCGCGGAACGACTGGCCTGTCGCGTCGATATATTTGTGATCGCGCCGCACGAAGTACATCGGCACGTCGAGCGCGTAATCGACATAGCGCTCGTAGCCCATGCCGTCCTCGAAAGCGAAGGGCAGCATTCCCGCGCGCGAATTGTCCGTGTCGAGCCAGACCGCGCTGCGGAAGCTCAGATAGCCGTTGGGCTTGCCTTCGGTGAACGGTGAATTGGCGAAGAGCGCCGTCGCGATAGGCTGAAGCGCGAGCGAGACGCGCATCTTCTTGACCATGTCCGCCTCGCTCGCAAAGTCGAGATTCACCTGCACGGTGGCGGTGCGATACATCATGTCGAGGCCGTAAGCGCCGACCTTCGGCATGTATTCGGTCATGATCTTGTAACGGCTCTTCGGCATGCGTGGCGTTTCGGCGATGGTCCACACCGGCGAAAATCCGAGCGCAAGGAAGGAAATGCCGAGCGGATCGGCGATCTGCTGAACCTGATCGAGATGTCGGCCGACTTCCTCGCAGGTTTCGAACAGCGTCTTGAGCGGCGCGCCGGAAAGCTCGAACTGTCCGCCCGGTTCGAGCGTGATGGAGCCGCCGGAACTGTCGGCTGGCGCGTCGAGGGCGATCACCTTGTCGAGATCGTAGACCGGCTTCCACCCGAAACGCTCCGCAAGGCCGTGAAGCAGCGCCGAAATCCCCGCGTCGCCTTCGTAGGGCACGGGCCGCAGCGTGTCGCGATAGAAGGGAATCTTCTCGTGCTCCGAGCCGATGCGCCAGTGCGACTTCGGCTTTTCGCCCTTGGAAATCTCCGCCACCAGATCGTCGCGGCTTTCGATCAAAGGCGCTTTATCGCTGTTCGCTAACATGAGAGGCCTGCCTGTCGCCGCCTGAGTGCGGGGGTTCGGCGACACTATAGTGAAATGTAAGACGGTTTTTCAACGCCGCCAGTCTCCCACGGTCGCGTTAAGCAATGCGAGCACGGCGACGGCAGCCGTGTCCGCACGCATGATGCGCGGTCCGAGCGAAATCGGGCAAACAAAACTCCGGGAAAGGAGATCGGCGCGCTCATTTTCCGAAAAGCCGCCTTCCGGCCCGATGAGCGCCGTGACTTGCCCTCCCGAAAGCCCCGCCAGCGCTTCGAGCGGCGAGGCGACCGTCGCGCGCTCGTCGCAAAAGACCAGCACGCGGGTCTTGTCGAACGCCTTAAGGAAGGCCGCGAGCTTCACTGGCTGCCGGATCTCAGGCAGGGTGAGCACGCCGCATTGTTCCGCCGCCTCGATGGCATTCGCCTTCATGCGGTCGGCGCCGATGCGAGGCACCGCGGTGTGCTGGGTTACGACCGGTTGCAGCAGCGACGCGCCCATCTCCACGGCCTTTTGCACCATGTAATCGAGCCGCGCCTGTTTCAGCGGCGCAAACGCATAATGGATGCCGGTTGGCGCGGTTTGTTCGCGCACCTTCTCCGTGAGGCGAATCGAGCAGGCGCTTTTCCTTGCCTTGACGATCCTGGCAAGCCATTCTCCGCTCGTGCCGTCGAACGCCAGAAGCTCCGCGCCTTCCGACAGTCGCAAGACATGCAGCAGGTAGTGAGCCTGCGCGGGATCGAGCGCGATCTCTCCGTCGGGATCGAGTTTATTTGCGACAAAAATCCGTTGCATGGCCATGGCGTCAAAACGTGCTGGGTGGGTATTGTGCAGGACAATGGCTGAAACTTAGCATAGGATTTGCCGCGATATCGCGCGACGGAGAAAAATCGGCTGGGAACGAGGATTCGATGCCAACGACATGGCCTGAAACGGGAACCAAGGCGAGCGCGCAGGGCGCAGCACCCGCCGAGATAATCCCTGACGCGCCGCACCGCAATATCGTGGACCGTCTGGCGCCCGAAAGCCTGAAGCCCTGGCTACGGCTCATGCGGGCGGACCGGCCAGTCGGCGCGTGGCTTTTGATGTGGCCATGCTGGTGGTCGGTGGCTCTGGCGGCCCGTTATCTCAACGACTTCAAGGACGTCGCATCGACGCTTCCTTATGTGTGGCTCCTTGCACTTTTCGCCATCGGTTCGTTCGCCATGCGAAGCGCCGGCTGCGTCTATAATGACATCCTCGACCGCGATATCGACGCGAGGGTCGCGCGCACGCAAAGCAGGCCCCTTGCGAGCGGACGCATCTCCGTCAAGGCCGCGTTCGCGCTGATCGTGGCGCTCTGCCTTGTCGGGCTCGCAGTGCTGATCCAGTTCAACGCCTTCGCCATCGCGCTCGGTTTCGCGTCGGTCGGCATCGTCCTCGTCTATCCGCTGATGAAACGCGTTACCTTCTGGCCGCAGGCGGTGCTGGGCCTCGCATTCTCCTGGGGCGCGCTCATGGGCTGGGCGGCCATCTTCGGCTCGCTCGGTGTAGCCCCGATCCTGCTCTATGTCGCGGCTGTGGCGTGGACCATCGGTTACGACACCATCTACGCGCATCAGGACAAGGAAGATGACGCCGTCATCGGACTGAAATCCACGGCGCTGCGCTTCGGGAAGAATACGCCCGCGTGGCTCTCGCTCTTCTATGGCATCACCATCGTCGGCATCACGCTCGCGGGCGCCATCATCGGCGCGGGCTATGTCTTCTATGCCGGCATGGCTCTCGCGGCCGGCCATCTCGTTTGGCAGATCGCGACGCTCGACATGGACGACGGGCAGAATTGCCTCGACCGTTTCCGGAGCAACCATCTGTTTGGCGCGATCGTCTTTCTCGCCCTGATCCTCGACATGATCCCGCTCCCGGTTTGACGCACATGACGGATGACCTCGCACGGGATTTCGAGCTGGTCCGCGAGACCGCGCGCGAAGCTGGCGAGCTTGCGCTGTCCTATTGGGGGCGGGGCATTCGCCAGGAAACGAAAGCGGACGGAACTGCGATCACGGAAGCCGACCGCGCGGTCGACGCTCTTTTCGCCGCAAGGCTTCGCGAGGCCCGCCCCGATTACGGCTGGCTGTCCGAGGAAAGCGCCGAGCATGAATCGCGACTTTCGGCGCGGCGCGTGTTCGTTCTCGATCCCATCGACGGCACGCAATCCTTCATACAAGCAAAGGATGACTGGACTGTCGCCTTATCGCTCGTCGAGGACGGCGAAGCGGTTCTCTCGGCGGTCGTCAATCCCGTGCGCGGCGAATTCTATGAGGCGCGCCGCGGCGGCGGCGCCTTCCTGAACGGTCGCCGCATCGCCGTCAGCGCGCGCGACACCCTTTCCGGCGCGACGTTCATCGTCTCGCCCTCGCATCTTAAAAGCAGCCGGTGGACGCGCCCGTGGCCCGCTTTGAAATCGGTCCACATCTGTTCGATGACCTATCGCCTCTGCCTCGTCGCAAGCGGCGTCGGGGATGCGTCCTTCGCGCTGCCGCCCAAATGGGAATGGGACGTGGCGCCCGGTTCGCTGCTTGTCGCCGAGGCTGGCGGCCTCGCCACCGATGCCAGCGGCAGCGCATTCCGCTTCAACAACAGAAGCGCGAAAGTTCCGGGCTATCTTGCGGCCGGGCCATCGCTTTACCCTCTCCTCGCGGAACGCATGGGCGACGCGCTTTAAGCGATCTGCTCAATGGATAAGCAGGGTGAGCCTACGCTTAGGACTTTCACGCCGCGATCCTTTGGGCTAACACCGTCAATGCCTCAGGACACATGTGCAGCGATTGAATGACGTCAGCTTCCCCAAAGCCAGAGAAATTCCTCCGACGGGTGCAGCAATCGGGTCTGTTCATGGACACGATCAGCGGGCTGGCGGCAAGGCACGTCCGCGTGGTGCTTTCCACCTCCAGGATCGTTCGCGATCCCGCTGATACGGACGCGCGCCTTCTGGCGCACCATCCGTCCATCGTCGCCATGTGGCATGGTCAATTCCTCTGCATGCCGCTGATCAAGCCGAAAACGATGCCGGTCAGCAACATGGTCGCCAAGCATGCCGACGGCGAAATGATCGGCCGCACACTTCTGCATTTCGACATGGGGCTGATCCGGGGCGCGGGCGCGGGCGATTCCGGCAAGGATCGCGGCGGCGCGGGCGCGCTTCGGGCCGCGCTCAAGGCGCTGAAAGGCGGCACCACCGTCGCCATGACGACGGACATTCCGCCGGGCCCCGCGCGCGTGGCAGGGCTTGGCATCGTCACCATAGCGCGCATGTCGGGGCGGCCCATTCTGCCAGCCGCCGTGGCCACGGGACGCTTTTTCACGCTGCCGACGTGGAGCCGCATGACGATCAATCTGCCGTTCACGCGGCTTGCGTTGGTCGTCGGCGATCCGATCCATGTGCCACGCGATGCGGACGACGCCGAGCTGGAACGCTACCGTCAGCTCGTGGAAGACGCCATGAACGCCACCACCGTGCGGGCCTATGAACTCGCGGGTGGTGACATCACCCGCACGCTGCCGCAGGAAAAACTGCCGCCGCGCAAATCTGGCTTCCTGCTTTCGGCCTATCGCGGCGCGACATGGGCGGCCCGGCCCGCGGCGATGACAATCCTCAAGCGGCGCGCCGCGCGCGGCAAGGAAGTGCCGGAGCGGCTTGGCGAGCGCCTCGGCATCGCGTCGGAGCCGCGCCCTGAGGGGCCGCTCGCATGGTTCCATGCGGCGAGCGTGGGCGAAACCAATTCCGTGCTTGCGCTCATGGATGAGCTGAAGCGCCGTCACCCCACATTGAACCTGCTCCTGACCACCGTCACCACGACCTCGGCGAAAATCGCGAAGGAGCGCCTTCCCGCTGGGGCTATTCATCAGTTCGTGCCGCTCGACAATCCCGCTTTCTGCAAACGCTTCGTCGAGCACTGGCGGCCGGACCTCGGCCTTTTCGTCGAGTCCGAAATCTGGCCGAACCTGATCGTGGAAGCGAACGGCGCGGGCGTGCCCCTCGCGCTCGTCAACGGGCGCATGTCGCAGCGCTCGACGCAGCGATGGCGGCGGCTATCGAGCCTGAGCCAGCCGGTCTTCTCGCGCTTCGACCTCGTGCTGACGCAAAACCGCAGGATCGCGAAGCGCCTCAAAAGTCTCGGCGCGCGCAAGATCGTCGTGACCGGCAATCTGAAATACGATGCGCCGCCTCCGCCTGTCGACGCCGTGGCGCTGGACGCGCTTCGCAACGCCATAGGCGCGCGCCCGGTCTTCCTCGCCGCGAGCACGCATCCGGGCGAGGATGACATCGTGCTTCGCGCCGCCGAAACGCTGCGCGCGGCCATCCCGTCTCTTCTGACGGTGATCGCGCCGCGCCACCCCGAACGCGGCGCAGACGTTGCGGCCCTCGCAGGCGCGCGGGGCGATGCGGTCGCGCGAAGGTCTGCCGGTGATGCGATCGACGAGGCCACGCGCATCTATGTCGCGGACACGATCGGCGAGCTTGGCCTTTTCTATACGCTCGCGGGGGCCGCTTTCATCGGGGGCTCGCTTGTCGAGCATGGCGGACAAAACCCCATTGAGGCGATCAAGCTCGACGCCGCCATCCTGTCCGGGCCGCACACCTTCAACTTTACCGAAACCTACGAAACGCTCGCCCGCTTCGATGGCGTCTGCCTCGTGCGCGACACAGCCGAACTCGCCGCCGCCGCGCAAGAGGTTTTCGAGGATCGCGAAAAGGCCGCGAAGTTGAAAAGCCACGCTTCCGCCGCCATCGCCACGCTCGGCGGAGCGCTGGAAAAGACGCTCGAAGCGCTTGCACCGTGGCTTCCGCAGGCAGCGCCCGGCGAAGCTGCGCCGCAACCCGAACTCCTTCCGCACGATGCGCCTTGAGCCACCCCGCTGGTGGCATGGCGTCAAGACGCCGTTCGCGGCCTGGGCCCTCTGGCCTGCGGCTGCCGCTTATGGCGGCATCGCCGAGCGCAGGTTTCGCAAGGCGACCCCTTATCAAAGCGCTCTCCCCGTTATCTGCGTCGGCAATTTCACGATGGGCGGCGCGGGCAAGACACCCGTCTCGCTGAAACTCGCCGCTCTGCTTCGGGGGATCGGTCGGCAGCCTGCCTTTCTCACGCGCGGCTACGGAGGCAGCGAGCGCGGGCCTTATCTTGTCGACGGTGAGGAAGACAACGCGGAGCGGGTTGGGGACGAGCCGCTCCTGCTGGCCCGCAACGCGCCGACAGTCGTGAGCCGGGACCGGCAAGCGGGCGCCCGGTTCATCGAGGCGATGGGCGGCGGCCGGAGCGAGCCCTTGCCGGCGGCTTCTGACGGATCGACCGCACCCGCTTTCATGGATGGGGACGCCCTGACGGCGGTGGCAAGCGCGACGCCACGATGCGAGCCACCCGGCAAAACCGCGCCCGACCTCATCATCATGGATGACGGGTTTCAGAACCCGTCCCTCGCCAAGGATTTCTGCCTCGTGGTGGTGGATGGCGGCGCGGGCATCGGCAACGCGCGCGTGTTTCCGATGGGTCCGCTCCGCGCGCCGCTCGACGCCCAACTCGCTCGCGCCGATGCCATCGTCGTTCTCGGCGCAGGCGCGGCCGCTGCTCCTTTTCCGGGCGACGAGAGGCTTATGCGCGCGGACAAGCCGCTCTTTCGCGCGGAGATCGTGCCGGTGGTCGACGACGCGCTTCTTTCGCAGCCCGTGCTCGCCTTTTGCGGCATCGGGAGACCCGGCAAATTCTTCACCACGCTGAAAGGCGCGGAAATTGCCGTGGCGGAGGCGCGGGCGTTCCCGGATCATCATCCTTTCACGGAAGGCGATGCGCGTGCGCTGCTTCTTCGATCGCGCGAGTTGGGCGCGCGGCTTCTTACGACCGAGAAGGACAGGGCGCGGCTGAAAGGCGGTTCCGGCGCGGTTGCAGAACTTCGTGACGCCGCGGCGGTCCTTCCAATCGACCTGCGGTTTCGCGCGGAAGACCAGGCCGCGTTGATGACAGCCGTCGCTGCACGTTTGCGGTAGAAAGCTCAAGCGGGTTCGGAAAGTGCGAAGCGGATCGGCCTGTCCGGGGCAATCGAGTCCGATTTAACGCAGGCCGATCTAAAGGCCCGCGCCGCGGCGCTTCAGCATCGCCTCGACCGACGGCGGCAAGGGCACATCCGGCGGGCATGTTTCGTCGGTCGCTGCCGTGGCGCGCGTATCGAGTGAAACGACGCCTGCCCAGATGGGCAGCGCCATGTCTGCCTCGTCATCTTTCGGCGGCGCGTTGCGGTGCTTGAGCGAGGCGGCCTCCACGGTCACGCGCAGGACGGCTGTGGCGCGCAATTCCTTTTCGAGCATCGGGCGGACTTCGGCCCAGCGCCCCGGAAAGGCGTGGTCGGTGATGGCCGCGAGCGCGCGCGAAGCTTCCGAGGCGTCGGTCACGAGGTCGGCGCGGCCATGCAGAACCACGGAGCGGAAATTCGCCGACATGTGAAACGCGGAGCGCGCCACGACGAGCCCGTCGAGAAGCGTCACCGTGAGGCAAACGGGCGCGCCCTTGCCGAGCTTCTTCGCGATACGCGTGCCATTCGAGCCGTGCAGATAAAGGGTATCGTGAATGCGACCGTAAAACATCGGCACAACGACCGGGCGATCACCGTCGACGAAGCCGACATGGGCCGTCAACCCTTCATCGAGCACGGCGTTTACGGCGTCGCGGTCATAATCCGCGCGATCGCCGCGCCGAATTCTGTTCAGCGGTCCTACAGGCCATGTTTCCGATGCCTCGTCGCTCACCGCATCCCCCGGATGATGTTCTATTCAAGCGGACGCCGTCGCACGCGTCTCAGCGGCTGCGCGCACGTTCCAGATGACGACGCAGCGAGGCCGCCGCGTTGATATACGGCTCCTGATAGGCCACGCTCCAGTATTTCAGGTCTTCGATGCGGATCGGCTCGCCCGTTACCGCGCACTTCACATAGGCGCCGTGCTTCAGCACCTGGAACTCGCCGTCGAGATAGCGGATTTTTGCCTCCTGCCCGAAGGCGAAAGGGCGCTCCATGCGATTCATCTCTGTCGTCCCTAGAGCAGCGTACCCTGCCCGTCCTTGTCTCTGGAAGTCGCGCGCCGCGATGGTTGCGGTTGCGTGGCCGGGCGTCGGCGCGTTGGCGCAGGCTCGGCTCGCGCATCGGCTGCGGCCCCATGAGCCCGAACGTGACCATCCGCGAATTCGATGTCAAGGGCGGCGGCACCGGGCACCGATGCGGCGCGGCGTATCACCCGACCGTCCGCACCCCGCACGAGCGCGAAGCCGCGTTCCAGCACGCTCTTGTGGCCGAGGCTTTGAAGAAGCTGTCCGAGCGCGGCAACACGCTGCCGGTGGCGCTGCGCGAGGTTCGTCACGGCCTGATCGGCGCGGGCGGCAAGCCCAAGCAGCCGCTCGATCCCGCGTTGCGTCGGCGTGGCGAGGAGGCCCGCATTGAGCCGCTCGGCGCGAACGGTCCAGCGCTCGCGTTTGCGGACGATCACATCGCGGAAGGCACGCGCATTGAAGGTGGCGGCGCGGCCCAGACGCTCGCGCGCCTCGACGACAGGCCGCGCGACGAGGCGCTGTGAAAGCCGCACGGCGGAGCGTTCGAAACGTCCGCGCGAGCGCTCCGTGAAATAGATGAGCGCCTGCCCGAGACGCGCGCCCGCCGTGTCGAGGCGCTGGCGCGGCACCTGGAGAAGCGTATGCGGACGCGGGAGGCCGCGTTCCGCGCCGCGAAACTCCGCGCGCATGCGGTCTAGGTTGCGGCGGACGCAGCGCCGCGCGCGCTCGATGCACTCGCCGAGGCGGAGGATGAGATCGGCGTGCTTCGGCACGGCCCACTCGGCGGCCTTCGTCGGCGTCGGCGCGCGGGCGTCGGCGACGAGGTCGATCAGCGTCCAGTCCGTCTCGTGACCGACGGCGGAAATCAGCGGGATCGCGCTTTCGGCGGCGGCGCGCACCACGGCTTCCTCGTTGAAGCCCCAGAGATCTTCGAGGCTGCCGCCACCGCGCGCGACGATAAGCAGATCGGGCCTCGGCAGCGGGCCGAAGCCGTCAAGCGCGTTGAAGCCCCGGATCGCCGCCGAAACCTCCGCGCCGCAGGTTTCGCCCTGAACGCGCACCGGCCAGACGATGACGCGCGTCGGGCAGCGCTCGGTGAAGCCGTGCAGCATGTCGCGGATGACCGCGCCCGTCGGCGACGTCACGATGCCGACCACCTGCGGCCAGAACGGCAGCGGGCGCTTGCGGTCCTCATCGAACAGCCCTTCGGCGGCGAGCTTCTTCTTGCGCTCTTCGAGCAGCGCCATGAGCGCACCCGCGCCCGCCGGTTCCAGCTGTTCGATGACGATCTGATAGCTCGACTTGCCGGGAAATGTGGTCACACGCCCGGTTACGATGACCTCAAGCCCTTCCTCGGGCTTGAACTTGAGGTGATTGAATGTGCCGCGCCAGATCACCGCGTCGATGCGCGCCTTGTCGTCCTTGAGGCAGAGATAGGCGTGGCCGGAGCTGTGCTGCCCGCGGTAGCCGGAGATTTCGCCGCGCAGGCGCACGAGACCATATGCGTCCTCCACCGTGCGCTTGATGGCGAAGGAAAGCTCCGAGACTGTGAATTCCGCGATGTTCGAGAGAAGCTCCGCCTGCATGGGCGATAACATGGACGCCCAGCCACGCGATGTCCAGAGAGGTGGTGGCGGGAGCTGTGGGCGACGGCATGGTTGTGCGGCGCGGCGTTCGGTGGAACAGGCGGTCCCGTCGCCGAAACGGGGCTCGGGTGGCGACGCGGGCGTGTGCCCGCATCGTGCCGTCGCAGATCACCCGGAAACAAAAGGCGGCGCCGCGAGGCGCCGCTTCCGAAGTCCGGATGGGGTCGCGGACTATTTCAGGGGCTCGTAAACGCTACCGCCGAAGACCTTGTAGTCGACGGACACTTTCACAGTGTCAGTCTCGGTCTCGATCTTGGTTTTGGACGGTCCCCATTTCGCGTAAGCGTTGTATGAGAAGGTTTCGTCAGCAGGATCGAACCGAAGGTATTCGGCTCCGACCGAAAACTTTTCGTTGATAGCGTATTTCAAGCCGCCACCATAAACTAGTCCACCGATTGACTGTTCATCGCTGGACGAACGGGCTGCGTAAGTGGTTTTAGCGCAGCCGCTGTACGGGTTTACATTGGGATCAGCGGGGCAATCATAGCGATAAGAGACGTTCGCCCAACCATAGCCGACCGTACCGTAAGGAAGCCACTTGCCGAACGAGTAACCAATTATTGCGCGGACGGTATTAAATCTGTCGATTTTGGCGGTTTGACTGAGTGTGCCGCCGTCATCGACGGTCTTTTCGAGGTTCGCGGCAGAAATGTCGGCAACAACGCCTACAACGATTTTGTCGTACTGATAATTGTAGCCAATCTGACCGCCAACGAAGCCGCCTTCAAGATCGGGGCGCGGCGCACCGCCATTAGCGTGAGATGGCGTCCCGGGAAAATCGATCGAGTTCCAGGCATAGCCGCCATGCGCGCCAACATAGAAGCCGGTCCAGGTCGCGGGCGCTTCGTAAACCGGCGCATCCTTCAGGCTGCCGCCCTTGTAAAGATCGGCCGCGAAAGCCGACGACGAGAGCGCAACGATGCTCGTAGCACCCAACAAAATCTTCTTCATGAAATTTCCCCAAAGCCTATATTGGCACGCACGCCATGCGCGATTCCAAGATTTAGCTTCGGGAAAATCGGGTGATTACTAACCCGCGATTGCAGAACGGGGCCATATAATTCAACTAAAATTTGAGTCAAAAATACCAACATGAATTAGAGTGACTTACGCCGCCGCGTAGGCCGCGCCTATGATGCATTACTGACACACCTTCGATTGATTATTGAAGGTCTTTTGCATGCCAGCAGCCTGGGCATTCCGGCGAGTCCATCTTATTGATTTTAATCAAAAACTTCGCCCGCCGATTTCGGGGCAAGGACTCAACCTGGCGACACGTCAGAATCGTCTTCCCATTCGCGCCGACATGGGGTTTTGTAGCGGCATGTTTTCCCCCTCGTCCGCGAGCCGTTCGCCGGACGAAGCAAGCGTGCGCGCAAGCGCCCCACATCCGCGAAGAGCCCGAAATGTCCGACAAGAAAAGCATCAAGAAAGTCGTCCTCGCCTATTCCGGCGGCTTGGACACGTCGATCATCCTGAAATGGCTGCAAGTCACCTATGGCTGCGAGGTCGTGACCTTCACCGCCGATCTCGGACAGGGCGAAGAGCTGGAACCGGCGCGCCGCAAGGCAGAATTGCTGGGCATCAAGCAGATCTACATCGAGGATCTGCGCGAAGAGTTCGTGCGCGACTATGTGTTCCCGATGTTCCGCGCGAACGCGGTCTATGAGGGGATTTACCTGCTCGGCACCTCAATCGCGCGGCCGCTCATCGCGAAGCGCCAGATCGAGATCGCGCATGAGACGGGCGCGGACGCTGTCTGCCACGGCGCAACCGGCAAGGGCAACGACCAGGTGCGCTTCGAACTGTCCTATTATTCGCTCGATCCCAATATCTCGGTGGTGGCTCCGTGGCGCGAGTGGGATTTCAAGTCCCGCACGGCGCTGATCGACTTCGCCGAAAAGAACCAGATCCTCGTGACGAAGGACAAGCGCGGCGACGCCCCCTTCTCGGTGGACGCGAACCTGCTGCACACCTCGTCCGAGGGCAAGCTTCTCGAAGACCCGGCCATCGAGGCGCCCGATTACGTCTATCAGCGGACCGTTTCGCCCGAGGATGCGCCGAATACGCCCGAAATCATCGAAGTCGGCTTCGAGAAGGGCGACGCCGTCTCCATCAACGGCGAGAAGCTTTCGCCCGCAACGCTGCTCACGAAACTCAATGAGCTGGGCCGCAAGCACGGCATCGGCCGCCTCGACCTCGTCGAGAACCGCTTTGTCGGCATGAAATCGCGCGGCATCTACGAGACGCCCGGCGGCACGATTCTGCTTCAGGCGCATCGCGGCATCGAGAGCATCACGCTCGACCGTGGCGCGGCTCATCTGAAGGACGAGATGATGCCGAAATACGCCGAGCTGATCTATAACGGCTTCTGGTTCTCGCCCGAACGCGAGATGCTGCAGGCCGCCATCGACAAGAGCCAGGAGTTCGTAACCGGCACTGTGCGGCTTAAGCTCTACAAGGGCGCGGCGCATGTCATCGGGCGCGAAAGCCCGTTCTCGCTCTATAATCAGGAGCTTGTGACGTTCGAGGAAGGCGCGGTGGCGTACGATCAGCGCGACGCGGCGGGCTTCATCAAGCTGAACGCGCTGCGGCTCAGGCTCACCGGGGCGCGGAAGAACAAGAGCGCGCTCTAAATCTCAAGATGGCGGTGGCCTTCCTGGCCGCCGCCGTGCAGCAAAAGAAGCAAGCGGTGCGTCAGATGACCCGCGCCGCGCCAAGCATTTCAAACGGCAGATGCTTCAGTGCGCTGATTTTCGCAACGGTGGCGAAATCGGCGTCGTTATGCAGAAGCGTCATGCCGTTTTCGATGGCGATCGCCGCGATGCAGCAAGTCGGCGCGCCCGGAACGGGTAGTCCTTCGCGCCGGAGGTCGAAAGCAAGTCGCGCGGCCAAGGCCCACGTATCCATGCCGGCCTCGACGTAATCCTGATCGGCAAGATAATCGGCCAGCTTGAGCCACTCCACCTCATCGCGCGCACCGGCGAGAAGCTCCGTCTGCGTGAAGCGCGTCAGGTAGTAGTCGCGACCTTCGAGCACGGCCTGGAGCGCGCGCGATACGGTGCCCGTGCGATCACGGAAAAGAGCGACGAGCGTGCTGGTGTCAATCAGCATCGTAGCGCGTGTGCCGGAAGCCGGTGTGATCGAAATGGGCGTCGAAATCGATCTTTCCGGCCAACTCGAAAAGATTTTTCTTCTTCTTCGCCTTCAGGAACTCCCGCATCGCGAGATGCACGGCTTCCTTTTTCGTTTTAACGTTTGCGACGCGCATGACTTCGTCGATAAGCGTGTCGTCGAGATCGATATTTGTCCGCATGAGCCCCCACCGCGCGAATCACTTTGCCCTTGTGTAATGTACACCCGCGCATACACAAAAGAAGTGGTTTGCTAATTTGTGAGGCGAATCAAGCCGCGCCGAAGATCTCGATCAGGCGCCCGCACAACCAAAATTCTCCCTCGACGATCATGCCGGGTTCGAGAGGCTGCCGGAGGATGGCGTCGTCGGCGACGAGGTCGAAGGTGCCGCCCGCCGTCCCTATCACGGCCCAGGTGAATTCCTGGCCGGTAACGGGGTTCTGGCGGCGTTCCGTCTTCTGCACCTCGCCCGTCAGGAAGGCGCGAGCGGGGGCGCGGAAGTCTTCCGCCTCCGGGTCAAGGAACACGATCTCGCTATCGCCGCCGCCGGTGAAAAGGCCGCTTGCGAGGAACGAGCGCGGCGTGAATTTCACGTCCTTGTCGGCCTGCGTGGCCTCGAAGGCGGCTTCGTTTTCGTAAACGGCCAGTTCGTGAGGGAAGGCAACGATCTGCGCGATGGCCATGAACGGCACGCGCTTCCCGGCAAAGCGAGCGAAATCGACCACGTCGATCAGCGCGATGGTCGGCCCGAGTTCCACATAGAACGCCCCCTCGAACAGATTGTCGTCCGGGCGCTGCCGCAAAGCGCGAACGCGAATGGGCGTGCGCCCTTCGCCCTCGAAAAACGGCGTGATGCCAACGGCGATATAAGGATCGGGATCGTTCTCGGCCGCCTTCTGCATGTGAACCCAGAGTTCGGGCCCAACGGGAAGCCTCAGCCTGTGATAATAGCCGACGGGGCAAGGCTCCTTGTCGCCGCCTTGTTCAAGGAGGCTGCTGACGAGCGCCGACAGATCTTCGGCCGAAGCCGCCTTGAAACCGATAAGACTGAAGTGATCCGCCATCACCTCATCTCCTTCCCGCTGCCCATGGAAGCGGTCCGCGCCGAAAGGCGCGAACCTCCGCAGTGTAAGACGGTTCCGCCCGTCGAGACGGATGCGCGCCGATCAGCGCTACGCCGAAAGCCGCTTCAGTTCGCCGACGATGGCCTCGCCCATTTCCGCCGTCCCGATCTTCGTCTTGCCGTCCTGCATGATGTCCGGGGTGCGAAGCCCCTTCGCGAGCACGCCAGCGATGGCCGCATCGAGGAGGTCCGCCTCCTTGCCGAGGTCGAAGGAATAGCGCAACGCCATGCCAAGGCTTCCGATCGTGGCGATGGGGTTGGCGACGCCCTTGCCCGCGATGTCGGGCGCGGAGCCATGCACCGGCTCGTAAAGCGCCGGGCGCCTGCCGCTCGCGTCCTTCGCGCCGAGCGAGGCGGAAGGAAGCATGCCGAGCGAACCGGTCGACATCGCCGCGAGGTCGGACAGAACGTCGCCGAAGAGGTTATCGGTCACGATCGTGTCGAACTGCTTCGGCCACTTCACAAGCTGCATCGCGCAATTGTCCGCGAGAACGTGCGTCAGCTCGATATCCTTGTAGTCTTCGTGAACGCGGGTCACGACGGACTTCCAGAGCACGCCCGTGCGCATCACGTTGTGCTTCTCGACCGAAGCGAGCCGCTTGCCGCGCGCCCGCGCCAGATCGAAGGCGACGCGCGCGATGCGCTCGATCTCGTGCTCGTAATAGAGCTGCGAGTCCACTGCGCGACGCTCGCCGTTTTCCAGTGTGACGATTTCCTTCGGCTCGCCGAAATAGACGCCGCCCGTCAGCTCGCGCACGATCATGAGGTCGAGCCCCTCGACCACCTCGCGCTTCAGGCTCGACGCCTCGGTCAGCGCAGGATAGCAGATCGCGGGACGGAGATTGGCGAACAGCTTCATGTCCTTGCGGAGGCGGAGAAGGCCAGCCTCCGGGCGCTGGGCATAGGGCACGTTCGCCCATTTCGGGCCGCCGACCGCGCCGAGGATCACGGCGTCTGCCGCATGCGCCTTGTCCATCGCGGCATCGGAAATGGCCTCGCCATGCGCGTCATACGCGCAGCCGCCGACCAGATCCGTCTCATATTCGAATTGTGCACGCCCGCTCTCGTTGAGCCACGCGAGAACCCGTTCGACTTCGGCCATCACTTCGGGGCCGATCCCGTCGCCGGGCAGAAGAAGCAGTTTTTTCTTTGTCATGTACCAAACACGCTATGTCATACCGCCAGCCGTGGCTGACCAGTCTCATGGTGGTTAAATCACACACTGTGGCGCGAATCACGCTTTCCGTCTCCGCTCTGCACAATTTTGTGGTGACGGGATGAGGCGACTTCGCGTTCGATCCCCCGTTTGAAGCCTGACTTGCGCGAGCCTTGCAATCAACAGATGTTTACACCCGAAAACTGCTGCTTTTAATTGCATTCGCCGCTTTTAGAGCAGATTTTACTCGACGCGCACCCTTAGGCGCGTGCGGGGAACGATGCAGTTCTGGCAACGCAGCAAAATGGAGCCCCTCCGGCTCGTGCAGGCTATCGGCAGTCGCCACAAGGGAGGCGCTCAGCGCTTCACGATGCGCCTTGTCGAAGCCATGGAGGCCGATGGCGTGCAGCATGGCGTGCTCGTCAAGCGCGGCGGCTGGACCGAAGCTGAACTCGGCAAGACGAATGTGAAAATTCACAGCCTGCCCTTCGGCGGGGCGCTCGATCTCGTCACCCCGATCCGATATCCGCGCATCCTGAAACAGGCCCGCGCAAACCTCGTGCTGACGCATCTCGAACGCGCGACCAAGCGCACGCCCCGCGGGCCTTGGGTGCATGTCGCCCGCCTCGGCGGGTATTATGCGTTGGAGGACTACGCGCGCTGCGACTACCTCATCGGCAACACACCGGGGTGCCTCGATTATTTCCGCAGCGGCGGCTGGAGCGACGATCGCATCTTTTACATCCCGAATTTCGTACCTGAACTGGAACTCGGCGTGAACAAGGCGCGCCGCTCCGACTACGATACGCCGGACGACGCGCCGCTGATCGTATGGACCGGCCGCATGGAGCACGAGAAGGGGCCGGATCTCGTCGTCCGCGCGCTGGCGGAGGTGCCGGGCGCGTATCTCTGGATGGCGGGCGCGGGCCGCTTCGAGGCGGAGCTTCGCGCGCTTGCGGCCGAGCTTCAGTTGAATGACCGCATCCGCTTCCTTGGCTGGCAGGACAATGTGCATCCGTTCCTTGCGGCGGCGGACATCTTCGTGTGCGCCTCGCGTTTCGAGGTGTTCGGTAATGTCGTGCTGGAAGGCTGGTCGCACCGGCTGCCGGTGGTGGCGGTGCGCTCACCGGGGCCGGAACATCTCATCCGCCACGGCGAGACGGGGCTGCTGGTGCCGAACGAAGACCCGGCCGCGATGGCCGCTGCGTTCCGCGAGGTGCTCGGAGACCGCGATTTCGCGGCTCGGCTGGCTGCGGCGGGCAAGGAAGAGGCCATGACGACCTATTCCGAAGCCACCATCATGGCGCAGTATCGCGCGCTGTTCGACGAACTCCTGGCGAGGGGCGTCGTCGGAAAACGCGTGGCTGCGTAAACTCGTCCGAATGCTCGATCAGGAAAATCGGATTGGCCTGCCAGCTCCGGGCGGACGCTCTTCGAGCGAGACGATATCTGTTTCGCTCGAAATGCTCAGGGAAGCCGCGCCGGGGAAAGAGGATGTTCGCCGCCCTCGAACGTGTCGAGCCCCGCGTCGCCGAGCAGGTGCCCGGCCTTGTCGCGCTTCGCAGCGAGATACTTCACATTGTGCGCCGTCGGCCGTGTCAGGACGCGGTGCGTCGACAAGACATCGAGCCCGCCATCGCGCAGCGCCTTGATCTTGAGCGGGTTGTTCGTCATCAGCCGCACGGACGTGAAGCCCAGCAGCCTCAGCATGTCCGCAGCGAAATCGAAGCGGCGCTGATCCTGCCCAAAGCCCAGAAGCTCGTCGGCATCGTAGGTGTCGAACCCCTGATCCTGTAGCCGGTAGGCGCGGATCTTGTTCGCGATGCCGTTGCCGCGCCCTTCCTGATCGAGGTAGAGCACCGCGCCTCCGCCCTGTTCGGCCATCGCGCGCACCGTGCCGCGCAGCTGCTCGCCGCAGTCGCATTTTAGACTGCCGAACAGATCGCCCGTGAGGCAGGCGGAATGAATGCGCACCGACACGGGCTTGCCCGGCGTGGGATTGCCGACAAGGATGGCAATCTGATCGCGAAACCCGTCGCCGCCGCGAAACACGACGAACTCGCAGCTTCCGGCGCCTTCAAGCGGCACAAACGCACGCGAAACGATCTTGAGCGCCTTCGCCTCGCGGTCGCGGAAACCAAAGATATCTTCAGCGTCGACGGCCAGGAGCGAAAACGCGTCCCGCGCATTCGCGCTCGCGTCAGCGACGAGCACAGCGGGCAGGAGAAGCGCGAGGTTCGCCAGCGCAAGCGCGGCCACCTCGGCACGGTCGGCGGCGCGAAAACTCTCGTTCGCCGCAGCCGTCACGCGCTCATCGTGGCCGAAATACGCATCAAGCGCCTCCATTGTGAAGGGCTCGAGCCTGAGCGCCGCAACGGGCCTGATCCACTTGCCCGCCGACAGGATCTTTTCGCCCGGCACGATGACACGCGGCTTGCCGTCGCCTCGCTGCAGGAACGCCAGCGCGGCTTCGGTTGCGCCATCCACCGGAAACGCAACGATGGCGCCGCTTCCCGACCGGACCACCACGGGGCGCGCCGCGCGAAACTCCGCTATCGCGCGTTCGACGGCAATCTGCCGGGCGTCGCCAAAAGGAGAAGGGGGATTAGCGCTTTCCATGGCCTATCCTGTCCAAGCCGTCGAATCCGCAGACGCAATGCCGCGCATCCCGAACGGAAGCAAACCAAGCCTCACGCGCAAGTGCGGAGGCGTATGATGGTGAATGGGAACCCTGCGCCGAATGCCGCGCGCAAGATCCGACGCACGATTTCGATCGGCGTGCCCTTCGGTAAAGGTCGCCCTTCCGACCGAAAAGCGCAAGCGTCCCGACGCGAGCGCCTGTCTCGGCGCCGAAAGCGGCACATCGGCTGCACGGAAGAGCGCAAGCGCGGGCTGATCTGTTTTGTCTCATGCAACAGTATTACATAAGCGGCATTGCCTCGCTTTGGAAGCTTTGCCATGCCGCGTCACGCATTTTTTATGAGCGCGGTTTACGCAACCTTTACGCTGTGCCGCCGGTGGGCCACGCGTTGAACGCGTAGATAACCGCGAGAATGAAGGTGCCGAACGCGATGCGGTAATACGCGAAGGGCGCGAAGCCGATCCGCGTCACGATGGCAAGGAACGGCTTGACCACCAGTATGGCCGCGATAAAGGCCGCGATGAAGCCCACGGCGATCACCCCGGCATCGCCGGTTGAAAGCTCGTGCCGGTTCTTGAAAGCGTCGTAGACGAAGGCGCCCGCCATGGTCGGGATCGACAGGAAGAACGAAAATTCCGCCGCCGCGCGCCGCTCAAGGCCGAGCAGCAGACCGGCGATAATGGTCGCGCCGGAGCGCGACACGCCTGGAACGAGCGCAAGCGCCTGCCCGCAGCCGACGAGAAAACTCGTCTTGAGCGGGACATTGTCGGCCTCCTTGTAGAGCACGCGCTTTTGCGTTTCCTCGGCGATGAGGATGACAATTCCGCCGACGATGAGCGCGACCGCCACGACGACCGGCGAGAAGAGCACGGATTTGATGAAGCCGTGAAGAGTTGCCCCGAGCACCAGCGCGGGCAAGAAAGCGACGAGGATCGAAAGCGCAAATCGTCGCGCGGCCGGGTCAGTCGGGAGGCCGAACAAGGTGCCGAAAAGCTTTCGGAAGTAGAGGATGATCAGCGCGAGTATGGCGCCAAGCTGTATCATCACCTCGAAGGTCTTGCCGGGAGGCCCCTTGAAGCCGAGAAGATCGCCGAAGACGATCAGATGGCCTGTTGAGGAGACGGGCAGAAACTCGGTCAGCCCCTCTATGACACCTAGCACTGCCGCTTGAATATAAATATCCACCTTGTGGCCCCGCTTGTCCCACCGCGAAGCGGTTTAGGCGCGCGGCGTCGGTGGCGCAACCCCGATGGACAGGAGAACACGCATGTTCGCAAGGAATTTCACCCGGCGGGGCACCATGGCCGCACTCGCGGGCGGTGCAGCGGCATTCGCCACGCAAGGGCGGAGCGCCGTCGCAGCGCCCGCCGCGCCCGCGGGGCTCGTGGTCCTCACGGTCGGCGGCCTCGTCGGCGCGCCGAACCGCCCGCCTTTGGAGCAGAAGCGCGACCGCCTGTTTTACAGCAACAACATCGACTTCAAGGAGGCGCGCGCCTTTTCCTACGGCGATCTCCTCCAGTTTTCGCAAGTCATCGTAACGAGCCTCGACGAAGCCGGCATTGCCCATGTCTACAAGGGCCCGCTGCTCCATGATGTTCTGGCGACCGCCTTGCCTCCCGTCGAGGCGAAGACGGCGCGCCTCTCCGCGCTCGACGGTTTCGCGGCAGAACTCTCTCTCGACACGGTCTATTCCGAGCGCTGGGTTCTTGCGCTCGAAGCGGACGGCAACGCCTTCGACCTCGGCGGTTTCGGTCCGATCTATCTCGTGCGGGAACTTCCGGCTGGCACCAGGAGGACGGAGGAAGAGGAGGCGCGCTGGGTTTTCGCCCTTTATTATATCGAGCTATTGGCTTGACAACCCGGCTTCAGCTTTGAAGATGCGCGAACTTGAATTTTGGCGCGGCTGGAGCGGGACATGACGAAGTCGTTTCTTGGCATCATAGGCGGATCTGGGCTTTACGATCTGCCGGGACTGGAAAACAAGCGCAAGGTGAAGGTGCCGTCGCCGTGGGGCGAGCCGTCCTCCGACGTGCATCTCGGCGAGATCGGCGGCCTTTCGGTCGCATTTCTGCCGCGCCATGGCGCCGGTCATGTTCAGTCGCCCTCGTCCATCAACTACCGCGCCAACATCGACGTGCTGAAGCGCATCGGCGTGACCGATCTCATTTCGGTTTCGGCCTGCGGGTCTTTCAAGGAGGAACTGCCGCCCGGACATTTTGTGCTGGTGGACCAGTTCATCGACCGCACCTTCGCCCGTGAAAAGTCTTTCTTCGGCGAGGGCTGCGTTGCGCATGTGCCAATGGCCGATCCCGTGAGCCCGCGCCTTGCGGATCATATCGAAGCGGCGGCCAAGGCCGAAGGCATAGCCCACACGCGCGGCGGCACCTATCTCGTGATGGAAGGCCCGCAATTCTCGACGCGCGCCGAGTCCTACATGTACAAGGCGTGGGGATGCAGCGTCATCGGCATGACCAACATGCCGGAAGCGAAACTCGCCCGCGAGGCCGAGCTTTGCTATGCCACCATCGCCATGGTGACCGACTTCGACTGCTGGCACGAAGAGCACGAAGACGTCGACATGACGGCGATCATCCGCATCATGAAGGACAATTCCGAGAAGGCGAGCCGTCTCGTTGCGCGTCTCGCCGCCGACTTCCCGCGCGAGCACGAACCTTGCCCCATCGGCTCCGACCGCGCGCTCGAACATGCCATCGTCACGTCGCGAGATGCACGCGATCCGGCACTGCTTGCGAAGCTCGACGCTGTCGCGGGGCGCGTGCTCAACCGGTAGCACGTCACCTTGGACCCAACTCTATCGGGCGCGCCGGGCCGCTTGCGGCTTGGCGCGCATGCAGGATCGGCAAACGCGAACGCCGGTTCGAGCGGATCGTTGCTTAAGCGTATCCGCTTTTGATCGGATCGGAAGCGCACTTAATCTTGTCTTGTCGCGCGTCTTGTCGGAAGCCGCTTCACACTTTCCCGACGCGCTCCAGGCAGGAATCCGAAGCGCCGATCATGTGGCGCCCCAGCGAAAGCCACACTTATCGCACCCGGGCCAGATGATCCGTGACGACGGCGAGAAACGCGTCGCCATACTGGTCGAGCTTGGCGGCGCCTACGCCATGCACCATCGCCATCTGATCGCGCGTCTGAGGCTTAAGGTGCACCATGTCGAGCAGGGTTTTATCGGGGAATATCACATAAGCGGGCACCTGCTTGTCCGTCGCAAGCGTACGTCGTATCGCTTTCAAGGCTTCGAGCAAGCTTGTGTCAGAGGCCGACAAGGCAACGGCGTTTCCGCCCGCCGCCGAACCAGAGCGGGAAGGCGATTTCTGTCCCCGCTCCACGAGCGCTTCTTTCCTGAGTTCGACCGCAGCCTTGCCGCGCAAGACATCCCGCCCATGCGCGGTGATGGTCCAGGAGCCATATCCGGCAACATCGAGATTGATGACGCCGCCTGCGTAAAGCTGGCGAAAAATCGCCCGCCATGCCGATGCACCGATATCGCTGCCGACCCCGAATGTCGGCAAATCATGATGGCCGAGTTGTGTGATGCGATCCGTCTGCTGGCCGCGCAGCAGAGCGATCAGATGCTCCGTTCCGAACCGTTCGCCCGTGCGCGCAATCGCGGAAAGCGCCTTTTGCGCGAGGATCGTGCCGTCCACGAGTTCGACACCCTCGATGCACAGGTCGCAATTGCCGCAAGGTTCGGCGCTCTCGCCGAAATAGGCGAGGAGCGTCTGCCGTCGGCAACGCGGGGCCTCGCATAGCGCGACAAGTGCATCGAGCCTTCGGCGTTCGACGCGCTTCTGCTCGTCCGGCGCCTCGCTATCCTCGATCTGCTGGCGGCGGAGGCGCATGTCGTCGAGGCCGTAGAGCGTCAGCGTGGAGGCGGCCAGGCCGTCGCGTCCCGCGCGCCCGATCTCCTGATAATAAGCCTCTATCGATTTGGGCAGATTGGCATGGGCGACGAAGCGGACATCCGGCTTGTCAATGCCCATCCCGAAGGCAACAGTCGCCACCATGACAAGGCCGTCTTCCTGCAGGAACCGGTCCTGGGTCTGCGATCGTGCCGCGCTATCCATGCCGGCATGGTAGGCGAGCGCCGGGATGCCTTTCCCGCTCAGGAACGCCGCCAGATCCTCGGTTTGCCTTCTCGCGCTGCAATAGACGATGCCGCTTTCGCCTGTGTGGTCGGCAATGAACTCCGTCAGCTGACGGCGAGCGTCGCTCTTCGCGCGCATGGCAAGGCGCAGGTTCGGCCTGTCGAAGCCGTGGACGAAGACCGCGGGCTCACGCACGAAAAGACGGCTCAGGATGTCGGCGCGCGTGGCGGTGTCGGCCGTCGCCGTGAGCGCAAGAATTTGAACGCCGGTCAGCGCCGCCGCCACTTCTCCCAGATTGAGATAATCGGGTCGGAAGTCATGGCCCCACTGGGAAACGCAATGAGCCTCGTCGATGGCAAGGAGGCTGACCCCCGCTCGCTGGAGCATCGCTTTCGTATCGCCGAGCGCCAGTCTTTCGGGAGAGACGTAAAGCAGGCGCAAGCGGCGATTTGCGATGGCATCGATGAGAGAGGCGGTTTCTTCGCGGCTGTTTGAAGAATTGAGAGCGCCCGCCGCAATCCCGTAGGCCTGCAATTGCGCAACCTGATTGCGCATCAGCGCAATGAGCGGCGAGACGACGACGGTCAGTCCTTCTCTCATCAAGGCGGGCAACTGATAGCAGAGCGACTTGCCGCCGCCTGTCGGCATCACGGCGAGGACATCGCTACCATTCAGGACGGCGCTGATGACATCATCCTGGCCAGCCCGGAAATCCGCGAACCCGAAGGTCTTGCGCAGGCAGTCCCGCGCTCTGTTCAAATCACCCATGTCCGCGATTTACACGGACTTGGCGCGGCTTGGAAAGGATTGGTTGGCAAGGGCCTTGCGCTCCCCCGGGTGTTCGCCTTCAGGCGCAAAGACTTCAGCGACTTCCTAGTGGTCCGTTTCCGACATTTGCATCCGTTTGCAGCACGCTTGCGAGCAAATGTCGGAATCGAAAGGACCACTAGCAACATCATGATTCTCGTGGAGCTTTTGAATTTGACATTTGAGCGAGAGCTCGCAGCCACCGGGATTCAAATGTCAAATTCGCTCCACTAGAACGTTCGCACGTCGTTCGCAGACGGTCTCGTCTGGGCATTTTACGGCGAGGCGTCGGGGAGAAGCCTCATGTTTTGTGATCACAGCTTGTTTGCGTTCCGTACCGGCCTTCCTGCGGAATGCAAGCGCTGCGAAACCGGTGCTTAAGGTATTGTATTCAATGGCGATCCCGGGAGTACGAATAAACTTCAATGAAAACAACGTGCTAACCCGTGCATTAGGCCCCAATCGTGCAGTATGATGCATGGCGGTGCAAGAAGAAGTGAAACCCAAATACCAAAACTGAAACCGGGCGCGGCGATCCGCGCCCCTTTTTGCTCGCGTTCACACCATTTTTGTTTTTGTCACTTGGAAGGTTGAACAAAGCAACCGAATAAATGAAATTTACGGCTTGCCCGGTCGTCGCATGAGCGAGCGACGGCGGATGACACCCAATTAGAGTATGGAACTCATCACACGCCCGAGAGGGCGATGACGGAGCGTGAGCCGATGGGCACACTAAAAGAAAAGGCCTCGACCGATGGCGACGGTCGAAGTCTTGCTAATCCTTCTGACGTGGCAGTAAGAATTTATCATTCGGATGACACTGCTGCAAGCGCTTGCGAGCCGGTTATGTTCGAAATGGCGGAGGAAAACTGCATGCAGAGCCAAGGATTGATCAAAGGTCTACTGCCGGAAAGCCCGCTGTCGCTTTTAGTCGGCGAAAGTCAGACTGGAAAAAGTGGCATTGCCATTGAGATGGCTGCGTGCGTATCTTCTGGTTTTCCCTTTCTTGGGCTTGAGGTGTCGCAGACGCCTGTCGTCTATCTCGTCGGCGAAGGCAGCCGAGACAAGTTCATGAACCGGGTAACGGCCGTGCGTCGGCGGTTCGAGACGGAGCGCAGAGGGCAAATGCAAGCGGCCTTCCTGCACGGGCATTTCGATCTTGTTCGTAACGTCGGTAGCGTCGTCGATGCGGCGTATTCATGCGCCAGCGCGCTCCGTGGGCGGTACGGCAAGCGGGCGGGTCTTGTCATTGTCGACACCTTGTCGAGCATGAGCCTCGGCACGCCCGAGAACACGCCGGAAGGGATGGGCGCGATCCTCGCCGGGCTGGGCCGGCTTTCGAGCAGCCTTGACGCTTCGGTGCTCGCTCTACATCACCCCGCACTCGGCAATAAAAAGGACGGCCCGAAGAGACTTCCTCGCGGACATGGTTCGCTTTACGCGCTATGCGACGCTTGCCTTTACGCAGATGGCAAAGTGCTGAGTATCGTCAAAACGCGCGACGATGACCCCAGCCTCGTGCTGGGCTACAAGCGGCGGACGGTCTACCTTGCTCGCTCGTCGACATATGTTGTCGATTTGGACGAAACGGCAGCAACGGCGAAACCCAGCAATGTGTCCAATGACATGAAGGTCTATTCTGAACTCGTCGGTAACCCGAACTATCGCAATCTCCGCGAGATTGCCGTCCGTGTTGGCCTCGCACCTGGCAGCGTCTCAAATGCCCTCGGACGCCTCGCGAACGAAGGGTATGTCCGCAAGACCGGCGAAGGAAAGAAGGCGCGTTTCGAACCCCTCGCGCGCGTGGCATTGCCGCTTGCCGCATGATGGCTTTGTTCAGGGCATGAACAACGCTAAAAAATTGAAATATCGAGGCATTATTGTCTATTGTTCGATTATTTATCCCCTTTACTAAGGGGATAGGTATGAACAAGGCAAAGCGCCTTAAACAATCCGGGAACATCGGACAGGGGCGCGCTCGAACGCGCCCCTTCTGAGACGCCTTCGAAGGTCATAACGCGCGAGTTTGAAATCCTTGCGCGGCCCCGTCACCCTCAAGCGCACGTGGCGGGCGCGCGCCACGGCCCGAACAAGCGCGAGAACAACCCCCTGCGCGGTGGCGCGGTCAGCGTGGGTGCATCTGTTGCGGGGGCAGTAGAACGTCACGCCATCGCCGGCCCGCCGTTCGGCCGCCCGCTGACGCCGGCTCCCTCCCTCGCCCCATCGCCGCCCTGCATCTCCCGCAGCAGCGTCTCCAAACCACGCCGCGCAGGTCGGCGGCGTTGCCGAGGGAAGTTGCGATCACGGTTTGCGTGCTCCCAGCCGAGGCTTTGCACCATGATTTCCGTCGCGCGCCGAGCCAGCGGCCCGGCCTCGGCAAACCGAAGGCAAACTTGTGGCTCGGCCCCAAACGGCGAACCTCCATCGACTTTGCTGAAGCGCATTCGAGCAGAGCAGTGCGACGCACCTATTTTCGCGTACGCACCTGCGGCAAAGCAGCTTTGGAACCTGATGCCGTCTCCTTGGAGATCCCAAGACAATCCCACCTTTGACGGCGCTTACTCTAAACGCGGCTCCACATGAAATAGACGTTTCGTTAAGGCGCCGTGTCCTCCTTTTTCTCCCCGATTGCAATAACCGGCGGCGCGCTCAACGATAACCTTGGTTCGGCGGGATCAAGACGAAGCGCCGCCTCCTTGGACACCCAGCGCCAATGCCCATCCTGAAGCAGCTTCTGCACCATCCCACCCTTCTCGGCGGCGCCGCGTAGCAAGTCCGCGAACTCTGCATCGGTTTCGTCCACTGCCTCATGCCGCATGACGAGCATATCGGCGCCTTGCTCCACGGCTCTTTCCCTCAGCGCCCGGTGCATGTCCGTGTCGCTGGGCGTGAATTTCACTAGGCCATGCATGAACTCAAGCAACTCATTCAGTTTCGCGCCCGCCGCCAGCTGAAACCCAGCCGCCTCCGCTTTCACCGCAATTGCGGCCGTAACCGTCTTAAGAAGTGCCTTGCCGTTGCGTCTAAGATACCCGCCTAGCTTGGTGTCGACTGGAATGTCGACATACGCCTCCGGCACGGGCCGGTGCTCCCATTCGCACCAAACGGTCATGCGAACGACCGACGGGCGCAACGCGGCTCCCAATATGGGTTTCGGATCGTCCAGGTCGAAATCGAGCGGCTGAAGGTGATAGAGGCGCGGCGGGCGCGGCGCGGTTGTCGCGGCAATAAGAAAATTGAGACATTGCTTAACGTCGGCGTTGTTCTCCAGCAGCCCGCCAAGCTCCTGCTGAACCTGATCGAGAATATTCAACTTGCGATCCAGCTTTTCAAACCCGTCGTTGATCTCGCGGCCAAGCTTGTCGGCCCATTCCGGCGCCTTGGGCGGCCGGACGCCCCGCAGCATCTGGGATACGCTGTGCTCGTGCCCCTCCGCGCACATTGCCTCCGCGCTTGCGCCCTTATCGTCTTCGATCCTGCGAAGCGTGTTCACTTTGTGCCGCTCGTCGCAGCCATCCTCGGGGCACGGCACCAAAAACGTGTACAAACCCTTGTCCGAATTGCGTGCGGCGGCCCAGCGCTCGCGGATCACCTCCTCGATCACGGCGCGCATCTTGCTCATCAGGTCGCCATGGTAGCGACCGCGCGTCTCGATCCGAAGCAACCTCGCTCTGGGAAGCGTGATCAAAGCCTCCGTCCCGTCGATTGGGTCGCGGAGAAACAGCCCCTCCTGCCAGAACCATTCGCGCCTAACGAAGTAGTAGTTTGAACGCTGCGTTATGACGGCGATAAGCCCCGGAATGATATCGAGATCGTGCTCGTCGTCATATTCGGTACCGAATTGGCAATATTGCACCAGCGGACGATGCGAGAATTGGTCCGCGCTGCGATTGTGATCGCCGTTTAGATCGTCCCAAGGCAGGTCTGGCTGATCGCTTGGCGCCAACTCGGGGATGAACCACTCGTCGTCGGTGATCGCATAGCTCAGCCCATGCCGGATCATGAGCCGCAGCAGAAGATCGTGCTTGTCCCGCGGATAGCCCTTCCAGATATGCGCAAGCCGGTCGCGATGCAAAAAGCCGGCCCGGTTGCGCGCCGGGCGCTCAGCGTCTGGCAACGTCGCAATCGCTTCTGGCGCTTCGCAGCGATCGCGCCGGACAGCGGCGAACGCCTTCATCAGCCACTCGGCATCCAGCACGACAATGTCCCGCAACTTCGGATCGCCGCCATAATTCACAAGCCGCCCTTGGCGTGCAAGCATACCGAGCAGACTGCGAACGGCGCCGCCATTCACCCCGCAAGCGGCGCAATCGGCCTCGAAATCCGCGAAGTCGATATGGGTTGTCTTGCGGGCGAGCACCTTGTTTCGAGCTTCAACCCATTTGCTGGGCAGTTCGACGTTGTAACGCCCATGCACGTCATTGGCTTCGGCATAGAGGCGCGCCTTCAAGTCCTCTATGTGGTAAGGGGGATCGGCGCTGTCGATTTCGAGAATGCCCGGCAAGAGCATCTCGGGAAAAGCTCTGTCGAGGCGCGCTATATCCTGCTGCTTGAACAGATGCGGCCAGGATTTGCCGCCTTCGAAGCAGTGGGTGGCGATCATCAAGACTTTGACGTTTCCCGCTCGCTTGTTCACAAGGCTCAGCCAACGCCTCACATTGCTGGCGTCGACGTTGAAGCGGCGGTTCCAGAGGAACACATACAGGGCTTGCGCGGTAAAGAAGAATTGCTGAGTGCTGCGGTAATCTTCCTGCCCACCGAAATCCCAGACGTTCAGATGCAGCGTGTGGCCACCGCCATCCGGTGGTTCGAGGTCATAGCAGCCGATTTCGAGGCCAAGGGTTTCCGGCCGGTCTGGAATAAACTCGTTGTCGGTTAGTCGGTGCAGCAGAGAAGTCTTGCCGGCTTTGCCTTCGCCAACCAACACCGTCTTCACCTCGTTGCACGGTATCGGGCCTTCCGCCAAACCGTTGAGAAAATCCAGCACGGCATCGCCATCGGCGGCGAGGCCGCTGGGCAGGGACGGTAACGGATTACCCGCCACGGTGAAGCGCGGCCTTCCTTGAGTGTCTTTGCCACGCAAGTCAAGGTCTGCAAGACAAAGGGGCAGGCTGACGAGCGGGTTGTTGTCGAGCGAAAGCCACTGCAAGGCGGTGAGCCGGCCGATGACGTCGGGCAGGCTGACGAGCTGGTTGTTGTCGAGCGAAAGCGTCTGCAAGGCGGTGAGCCGGCCGATGGCGTCGGGCAGGCTGACGAGCTGGTTGTTGTCGAGCGAAAGCGTCTGCAAGGCGGTGAGCCGGCCGATGGCGTCGGGCAGGCTGACGAGCTGGTTGTTG